>NZ_JAZDAR010000016.1:0-71159 GCF_036680945.1 Pseudoalteromonas sp. P80D2 | reverse complement strand
AGAACTAATCTGCCCAATCGCGATGGACGAAGGTTTACGCTTCGCTATCCGTGAAGGTGGCCGTACAGTTGGTGCTGGTGTTGTTGCAACTATCGTTGAGTAATATCAACAGATAGAGCTTCACAGCTTATAAAAAGGTCGCCCAGGCGGCCTTTTTTAATACTTGTAGAAAAGCTATCAGCTGTCAGCTTTCAGACGTCAGATTAGATTGGTGGGGTTGGTTTGTGTGGTATCTCACTCAGCATTCGTCCTGTTCATTCTTCGGGTAGGTTGGTTTGAGCGCAGCGAAACCCAACACAACCATGTAAACCTTTTCTTTTATGACCCCCATTACCATAAACCATGCCTCCTAATGGCTTTACCTAGACCCTTTGAACTTTACCCTCGTTAACCACTGTATAAAAATCACCATTACGCTATTGTTTTATCGTTTTATTCATTAATAACGTCATTTTAATGTGAATATTTCACTAAATTTTTATTGTTAATATAGTTTCTGTATTGGGGATGTTAGATTCTTTATGTGAAATTAGCTTAAATTGCTCAAGTATCAGTTAGATGTCAGTTAAATATTATAAGAGTTGGGTAAATCTCGCTTAATGTATTGTTCCTAAACAGGAAATCGAAAATCAATCTTATAGTAGTATTTTGTTAATGGATTTTGTTAGAATCACTGCCGTCATGTAAATGGAATGGTTTTATCAGGGATGGCTAATGACTAGCTTAAGTGCTACTTGTCAAAAAATAGCTTTGCTATTTGCAGTATATTTTTAATTCCCCTTTAGATGCTCAGTATCTTTATAGCTTGTACTTTGATGGTTTGATCTAAATTGCTCATAAGTAGCAGTAGGTTTTCTCTTTCTATCTTCAAAAGCTCTGAAATACTGAAGACATACATAAAATTCACACCTCGGTGGGGATTGTTGTGTTAATTATTTGCCAACAATCGGTATGAATAACTATGTATATATCAATCTAATTAATGTTAATTCCTTTCCTGTAACAGGCACTTCCTTCTGTAGTGGTCGAAAACTTTTAAAATATAGACCACATTTAAGTAAGGAGTTATCGCCCAATATTTTTAGTTATTAAATCGAATAGTAGCTTTAAAACAGTAGGTGAAATTTAAGTTGTTAATATAAAAAGGAATTATTAGTGTATAAAAATAAACTTACGCAAACTGCTTTATGCGTTGCCGCTGCACTTGCCTCAACATCAACAATTGCTGCCAATAGTTGGTTATCTAGAGTCAGTACCGTCGATCAGCATCAGCAAAAGAAAGTATTTGCAGCTAACAGTATGCAAAGCCTTTCAGCTGTCAGTACTGATTCGTCAACTGCAATTTTTGATATAACAGTGTCGTTATACAATAATCCAGAAGGTGCAGAGCAGAATGCCTATGAAGAAATTTTTAAAAATTTCGCAGATGCTATTTGTGAGCAAACAAATGGTGAGCATAAGCTTGGCACAGTGAGTGTATTTAGAGAAAATAAACATCGCTCTAAATCAGATATTATTTGGGGGTCAAGAGAATGGCCTAGAGCTAATGCGTCAGGTTTTGGTGCGAATGGCATGCATATTTGGTTTGGTGATGTTTTCCCGAACGGTGCAGGTGCTGGCAAAGACCATGATATGCTTCAAGATCCTAAAGGTGCTGGTTATACACTTGCCCATGAATGGGGGCACTATGCTTATGGCCTTTTTGACGAGTATCAAGGCGTAGCTGAAAGCGCAGATGCAAATAGCCCTATAAAAACTGATTTAGCTACTAACTCTATTATGAGTAATCAGTGGAAAGCTCTACAAGGTGATATGCTTTGGCTTAATCACTCTACTGCAACAAATATTGGTAATGTTGATAGAACAGCTCAAGGTCGAGTATACGGAAAAAGTGCATGGGAAGTGCTATTACAAGATGCCAAAGATGATCCTAAGTTAGGAAGAAAAACGGCTCAACCAGAGCGTACTCGCTTTCTTACTCTGGCTAACAATGCTCCAGATGATGTAACACCAGTAAAGATTGAACTACCTTCAGCTCAAGCATCATGCCGAGATCAGCTTGATGTAGTTTGGGTTGAAGGTGATATTGATATGCAAGTGGTTATTGACCGTTCAGGTAGTATGGGCGGTGCGGCAATCAATAATGCCAAACAAGCAGCTAAAATTCTTGTTGATGCTACAGCAGAAGGCACTACATCAATGGGGTTAGTTAGCTTCTCTAGCTACTATAATGTGATACAAGATTTTCCTGTAACTAAAATTGAAAGCCCAGATGTTTCAGTAAAAACTGAACTAAAAGCAGCAATTGATTCAATCAGAGCTGGAGGGTCAACAGCCCTTTACGATGGTTCACAATTAGCGCTTGATAACTTAGAACAATATCAACAAACTCAAGCAAGCGGTGCTCCAGGTGTTGTTTTTGTCCTAGCCGACGGTGATGACAATGATTCTCGCTTGTCACAGGCGTCGGTTATCAGTAATTATCAACAAGCCAATATGCCAATTTTCAGTTTTGGCTATGGTAGTGCATCACCAACTGGCCCACTTCTCACTTTAGCTAATGCTACTGGTGGTAAGTACTTTTCTTCACCAACATCATTGGCTGAAATTGTTGATGCTTTCTTGCAAGCTAATGCGATTGCGACAGATAATCAGAACCTTGCATCTACAACATACTCAATTGATAGTACTCAAAGCGCCAGTCAGCCAATTTATGTTGATTCTGGACTAGATAACATAAATGTTTTTGTAAATCACAATGCAGATCTTGCAGATCTTGAGTTAGCGCTATTTGATGGTGCTGGTACACTCGTTACCGATATAGATTTCAACTGTATAGATACTGCTAGCACTCAATCATGTAGTGCTAATATTTCTAACCAGAAACTATCTGCACATGGTGCAGGGCAGTGGCAGTTACAATTAACGAATCTAAATCAAAGTACTAGCCTTACTGCTGCGGTAAATGTGAGTGCTGAACCAAGCTTATCAGGTACATACTCTGTCAACGTTGAAGGAGTTGATGGGAACGCAGTTACTTATCCAGCCCCTATGATCCTGACTACGGCAATCACCAAAGATAAACTAATTACAGGCGCTAATGTTAAGGCAACTATTACAGATCCAAACCAAGTTAAAAGCGAACTTGAAATGTTTGATAATGGCATTGGTGGAGATGCTGTTTCAGGGGACGGAATTTACTCAGTAATTGCACCTTATAATCAAAATGGTATTTATCAAGTTGAAGTGCATGTAGACAATAATGACAGCAATGCAGTGTACACCACAACAGGGTTATTAACGCCAACTATTGATGGCTCAGTACCAGAAACTGAGACGTTGCCAAGTATCGATGAGAATTTTGTTCGTATAGCTAAAACTTCACTAGTAGTCAGTGATGTCCCATACAGTGATAGTAATGACAGTTATTATCTGAGTGATGATCTTACTCCAAGTAATGCTGGAATCGAGGGGATGGTTGACTCTCAGGGAGACCTAGACTTTTATCAAATCGAAAACATTGATACCACAAGTGAGTTTGTTGTTCGTGTATCTGACTTAAGCTTGGGGATGAAACCTAGCCTTACATTATATAAGTCAGATGGCATAACTGTAATTGATCAAGATATTACGTTAGATACAAACCCTTCTAAAACAGGCTATGTGTTCTATAAAGTTGCTACTACGGACTTAGAGTCAACTCTCTACGCCGTAGTGCAGCATGAAGATACGACCGCAACTACTGGTGGATACCAAATTAGTGCGGGTGCTCCACTAAATACTGATACGCCTCCAAATAACGCACCTGTAGCAGCTGAAGATGTTGCATCAATTTGGTCAGGTCAAACAACAGTTATCAATGTTTTAGAAAATGATACAGATTTAGATGGTGATACTCTATCAATTGATAGTGTACAAAATAATGGAACCTTGGGTGTTGTAAGTTTAGTTGATGGTCAGATTACATACGATGCATCAACCGCGTTTGATGATGAAGTTCCTGGAACAGTTATTTCCGATTCCTTTAAGTATATTGTGACTGATAATAATGGTGCATTTGTTGAGGGGCAGGTAACCATATCTGTATCTATCAACACGCCTCCAACAGCTGAAGCCGATATTGTTTATGTTGACGAAAATGGAACTGTAAATATTTCACCATTACAAAATGATAGTGATGCTGATGGTCATTCAATAACATTAATTGATTACTTGGATACTCTAACAGGTGAATTAACAGATAATAATGATGGTACTTGGACATATTCTACAAATGGTCAATTTGATTCATTGACAAAAGGTGAACAAGTAACAGATGCATTGACTTATACGATAGCTGATGAAGTGGGTTCAGAGTCTATGGCTCAGGTTTCTGTGATTATTACGGGTATCAATACTATACCTTCAGCTGAAGCTGACGAGGTTTCAACATCTAAATCATCAACAGTACTCATAGATGCTTTAGGGAATGATAGTGATGAAGATGGCGATGCTCTATCTGTGGTCTCGTTAGATGTGGAAGGTATTAAAGGAACTGTTACTGATAATGGGGATGGTACATTCACATATGACCCAGCTGGGAAGTTTGCTGATTTATATGCTGGCAGCTCAGCGACAGAAACATTTAGCTATGCTGTATCTGATGGCTCAGAACAAGTTTCAACAACCGTTACTGTGACTGTAAACGGTGAAGGTAGCAAACCTGAAGTTGAAAAATCATCTTCAAGCAGCGGTGGTAGTTTATTTTGGCTAACTTTACTTCTAGCGCCATTTAGCTTGCTAAGACGTCGCAAAAAGTAAGTAAATTAAATAACAATGCAACTATAAGCCTTTGAGTAATATGCTCAAGGGCTTTTTATTCATGTTGATTACATTGAAGTTATTTAAAAGGAAGCTTGAATTACTCTTAAACCACTAACCCTATTATTTCCTCTAAAACTAATTACTTACCTTCTTGAGCTACTTTTTTGGGTTTCATCATTTCGTCATGAAAACTCACTTTTTTAGTAACAATGCCTTCTTAGTATGGCTGCGCTAATTATCCAAGTGCAGTTTAGTTAGCACTCAAATTCTTAAAATAACGTACTAACGGAACGTAACGATGAAAATTAATAAAATTGCTACTGCAATTGGTTTAACGCTGGCGTTGTCAGCGACGGCCAATGCAGGTGTGTTACCAGACAGTCAAAAACAAAATGATTGGTATAGTGCCGCTGAAACAAAATTAACAGAAAAAGAGGCGGCGGCTCAGGCTGAGCAAACGTTTAAAGCTAAAAATGTCATTTTATTTGTTGGCGATGGTATGGGTATCTCAACGCTGACTGCATCTCGTATCATGGCGGGACAAATGGACGGCAAGTCGGGCGAAGAAGGCTTACTTAGCTTTGAAGAATTCCCTTACTCAGCGCAAATCAAAACTTATAACGTTGATGCGCAAACCCCTGACTCTGCAGGCACAATGACAGCAATTATTTCAGGTGTTAAAACCGATGTAGGTGTAATTGGTGTTAACGAAAATATCGAGCGTGGCGAGTGTGCAACCGTTGCTGGTAACGAGTTAATTACCGCAACAGAGCTGGCAGAAATTAAAGGTCTAGCAACAGGTGTTGTCTCAACGGCGCGTATTACTCACGCAACACCGGCTGCAACCTATGCAAAATCGGCTGACCGTAACTGGGAAGACGTATCAGATATGCCAGCTGATGCTGTGGAAGCCGGTTGTGAAGATATTGCCTCACAACTTGTTAATTTCGAGAAGAACCTAGAAGCACGCTTCGTAGGTACTGACGTAGATGGTCTTGAAGTTGTGATGGGCGGCGGACGTCGTCACTTCTTACCGAAAGATGCAGCGTTCAATTCAGCTGATGCAGTTAGTGAAGTAGAAGGCGACCGTACTGATGAGCGAGACCTAACTGCTGAATGGCAAGAAATGTACCCTGATGGTAAGTACGTTATGGACCAAGCTGGCTTCGATACGCTAAATGCTGACAGCAAACGTGTATTTGCATTATTTAACGAATCACACATGCAATACGAAGCAGATCGCGCTAACGATGTCGCGGGTGAGCCGTCATTATCTGAAATGACAGGTAAAGCAATTGATATCTTAAAGAGCAATGAAAAAGGCTTTTTCTTAACGGTTGAGTCTGGTCGTATCGACCATGGCCACCATGCGGGCAATGCTTATAACGCGTTAAACGATACCGTTGAATTTGCCAAAGCAGTGCAAACAGCAGTAGAGAACACCAACCCAGAAGAAACACTTATTCTTGTTACTGCTGACCACAGCCACGTATTTACTATCGCGGGTTATCCAAAGCGCGGTAATCCAATCTTAGGTCAAGTTGTGGCAATTGGTAGCGAAGAGCCAAGCCTTGCGGCAGATGGTATGCCGTACACCACAGTTGGTTATGCAAATGGTTTAGGTTTTCGCGATTTAGGTGATGAAACTGATGCTGATGCATCATATAGCGAAGCGGCTTTTGCAGGTCGTGTTGATTTAACGGGTGTTGATACGACGATGCCTGGTTATCACCAAGAAGCTACCGTGCCATTAGGTTCTGAGACTCATGCGGGTGAAGATATTTCACTTCATGCAAAAGGTCCAGGTGCGCAACTAGCACAAGGCGTTGTGGAGCAAAACGTAATTTTCCACATCATTAACCAAGCTCTAGAACTAATTGAAGAATAATGGCGACGACGATGAAAAAACTAAATTTAATTTCTCTTGCTGTAGTAGTGGCATTAGCGGGTTGTTCTGATGACGATGACAACTCACCAAAAACATTAACCGTTGAAAATACATTAGCTGTTGGTTCTGAGCAGTGCGTAAACGGTGGTACAGAAACCCTAACCGGTGAAGATAGTAACGATAACGGTGAGCTAGACTCAGCAGAAGTAACGGATACAACCGTTGCTTGTAATGCACCAGCAACGTCGTTAACGGCATCGCAATTAGCACCGTTGACCGATAATGAATGGTTCAAGTCAGCACAAGTTAAAGTCGCTACTAGCGAAGAAAACATTGCTGCCGTTGTAAAAGAGTCTGGTAAAGCGAAAAACGTGATCCTATTCGTGGGTGACGGCATGGGTATTTCAACCGTGACGGCAGCACGTATCATGGCCGGTCAGCTAGAAGGTAAGTTGGGTGAAGAACATCAACTTAGCTTTGAAACACTACCATTCTCAGGGTTTGCTAAAACCTATAATGTTGATGCGCAAACACCTGATTCTGCGGGTACGATGACAGCAATGGCATCGGGCGTAAAAACGGATGCTGGCGTTATCGGTGTTGATGAAGATATTGAGCGTGGTAACTGTGCAACGGTTGCAGGTAATGAACTAGTAACAGCCACTGAACTTGCTGAGATCGCCGGTAAGTCGACAGGTATTGTTTCGACAGCGCGTATCACTCACGCAACGCCTGCAGCAACGTATGCAAAATCGGCTGACCGTAACTGGGAAGACGTATCAGATATGCCAGAGGCGGCAGTTACCGCTGGTTGTGAAGATATTGCATCGCAGTTAGTTAACTTTGAAGCAAACCTAGAAGCACGCTACGAAGGCCTCGATGTTGATGGTTTAGAAGTTGTCATGGGCGGTGGTCGTCGTCATTTCTTACCGAAAGACGCTGCTTTTAATTCTGCTGATGCTGTGAGTTCAGTAGAAGGTGACCGTACAGATGGTCGCGACCTAACAGCTGAATGGAAAGCTAAATACCCAGCAGGTCAATATGTGATGGACCAAGCTGGTTTTGATGCAATCGATGCAGAGTCAACAGAGCGCGTATTTGGTTTATTTAATGAATCACATATGCAATACGAAGCAGATCGCGCAAATGATGTAGCTGGCGAGCCTTCACTTGCTGAAATGACAGCAAAAGCAATTGATGTGTTAGATAACAACGCCAATGGTTTCATGCTAACAGTTGAAGCTGGCCGTATTGACCACGGTCACCACGCTGGTAATGCTTACAATGCACTAAGCGATACAGTTGAGCTTTCAAAAGCAGTCCAAGTTGCTCTTGATAAAACCAGCATCGAAGACACGTTAATCATAGTAACAGCTGACCACAGCCACGTATTTA
The DNA here is from genome assembly GCF_036680945.1 of Pseudoalteromonas sp. P80D2. NCBI lineage: Bacteria > Pseudomonadati > Pseudomonadota > Gammaproteobacteria > Alteromonadales > Pseudoalteromonadaceae > Pseudoalteromonas > Pseudoalteromonas sp. P80D2. The sequence continues at coordinate 63,073 of NZ_JAZDAR010000016.1, read as the reverse complement.
CCATTGCAGGCTACCCAAAACGCGGTAACCCAATCTTAGGTAAAGTGGTACCTGTGGGTAGTGATGAACCATCACTTGCAGCAGATAACATGCCATACACAACGGTTGGTTATACCAATGGTGGCGGTTTCCGCGACTTAGGTGATGAGACTGATGCTGATGCAGGTTATAACTTTGCGCCGGTAACGGGTCGTGTTGATTTAACTGATGTTGACACAACAACACCTGGTTTCCACCAAGAGGCTGTCGTACCACTAGGCTCTGAAACACACGCAGCAGAAGATGTGGGTGTGTATGCAGTAGGCCCAGGTGCACATTTAGTAACAGGCACTAATGAGCAAAGCCTTATTTTCCATGTTATGGATTATGCAGCTGACCTTGTTAAACAAGCCGATGATAAATTAGCACAATAATGAGTGTTTGGGAGGCTCTAAGCCTCCCTTACTCAATTAGTTATAAAGTAAACCAGACAAAAGAGAATCCCGTGAAAGCAGCCATCTTACTTGCCTCATTACTTAGCCCTCTTGCTGTTGCAGGGCAATGCGATATGAACACCGGTTTTACGCAAGCAGACTATACGGTCACCACAGATATAGTTGCTAATAAGCAGCATACTGAAAACACCTTTACCCTTTGGCGTACGCCTCACCAGGTGGCTAAGCAGAATCCACAGTTTATTGAGTTATGGCAACAGTTGCGCAATCAACAAATTCGCCCAATTCGTTATTTTCAGCATGCCCAGCGTGGTATTGAGTATCAACCATCGGAAGTGCAAGGTGAACAAGATTGGAATAGCAAATATCAGCTAGTAAGCGATAAGTTTTTAGCCTCAATGACGCACCAGAAAAGCACAGGTGAAGGCTGTGAGCTAACAGAGTATTACACACAACAGCAGGGTGAGAGCAAAATAGAGCTAAGCTGGCTTGCCAATCAAAAGTTACTCAAAGCAATTCGTATTTCAACACCAACTTATAGCCGTGAAATTGCTTTAATAGCCAGTCATCACAACCAGCAAAAGATTCAGGCAGAATTTGCGAAATGGGATAACTATCAAACGACCGATTACGCAGATATCGGTGATAATGAAAGCGATCCGTTTTTAGCTAAAATGATCAACTTAGGGTTTGTTGAGCATGGCGCGAGCGGTTTTTATGATGCGCAAGGTAATCAGCTCAAAGGTGAGCATGGGCATCATCACTAATTAGTACCAACCACAAAAAAAGGCACCAAGGTGCCTTTTTTATTGTTTAATTACTTAGCTTAAACCTAAAATGCATAGTTCCAATTTAGGTTTACGGTACGACCGGTGCCCGCAAAATAGCGTGTTGCAGCTGGGCGTGTTTGACCGTAGTAAGTGATGTAATACTTATCTAGCAGGTTATCGATACCTAGGCTAAATGCACCGTACTCAACACTTTGATATTGCACCGATAAGTCAACGGTTGTGTAGCCGTCAAACTCTTCACCAGTATTAAAGTCGCGGTCAAATATTTTGTTAGCTTGTACGCGGCTAGAAAGATTCGCTGGCCACTGTTGCTGCCAGTAAAGGTTTAAACGTGTAGGTGATATATTGCTGCCGCCTAAATCGCTCTCTACTTTATTGTCGCCATCACCATCATATTGACCTTCTGTATCAGCGTAACTTGCACCAAATGTTGTGCTGTTAGTTAGGTAATATTGAGCATTTGCTTCAAAACCTGAGATCTCAGTACGCTCACGTTGCACGCTGTAAATACCATCAGCATCAGCTTGTAAACGTGAACCTAAGTCTGAGTCAGACTCAAAGTAGCTGGCTTTAATATTGAAGCTATCGTTGGCAAATTCAAAACCTAATTCGCGGTTATCAGAAATGACTGGCTCTAGGTTTAAGAAACTCTCAACCGATAAACCTGCTTGATTAATGCCACGCAGCACACGACCAACATCAGCCATGCTAAAGCCTTCACTGTAGCTTGCATATAGACGAAGTTCATCAGTAACTTGATAGACAACACCTAAGTTCTCTAATAATTCATTAAAGCTTGGCTCACCGCCTTCTACAAAGCTGCTGTTGTAAGATGCTAGGGTAGTAAAATCATCCACTTTTAATTTGCCGTACTCGTAACGAACACCGGCATTGAACGTCCAATCCTCTAAGCCGTCATAACGTAGTTGAGCGAATGGCGCGATGTTATTAAACTTGGTTTTTGGCACCCAATGGCGACCTGTTTGCGCAAGCTCTTGGTATGTTTCGTCAGAAAGTAAATCAATACCTGTCGCAATATCAAACTGGCTGTTTAACAGGTTATCTTTATTGTAAGTAACGCGGCTACCAAACTTTTGTGATTTATTTTGAGACTGATCGAAAATAGTCTCACCATAGGCTGGATCTTGGAACGTAGCAAATGTGCCACCACCATACATAGCTGCAAAATCTTGCGTAAATAATTGAATAGCAAGGTTACCGCCAGCCACATTGCTGTGGTTATAATCTAGGGTAAAGGTTGTTACACGGTTACGTGGCGTGTCGCCTTCTACATCGCCTTTTTCAGCAGAGGTTGCAAGGCCTGTTGCTGGATCGCCATTTACAGCTACAAAGTCACCATTACCTTCAATTTTGTAGTGATTCAGCATTGCTTGAATGCTTTGCTCGTTATCAAGCTGATATTTCACTTTAAAAAATAAGTCTAGACTGGTTGAATCTTGCGTGTCACCTTGTGTGCCATCTAAACCAACAAAGTCACCGTTACCATCGCGATACATACCTGTACTACGAGCCGATACACCACCAATAAAGCTGATATCATCTAGTTGTTGGCTGAATAAGTAGCTGGCTTTATAGCTTTGGCTGTCGCTGCCACCGTCTGTTGGAGTGCTAAACCCCGCACTCATTTGGTGATTAAAATCGCCAGCTGATTTTGTGATGATATTAATAATACCGCCACTTGCGCCCATACCTTGAATTGCATTTGCGCCACTGATCACTTCGATGCGTTCGATCATTGCAGGGTCAATCGTATTCCCATCACGAGAACCGTTACGAAGCGGGTTTGACTGAGGAACACCATCAATCATGTATAGCGGCTCACGGCCACGGAGTGTTTCACCTGCACTGGTCATTTTTTGACGACTAGGTGAAAAGCTCGGTAATAAATTACCTAAAATTTGCGATAGATCTTGAGTGTGAGCAAGTTGCTCAGCAATGTCTTCACTAGTAATAACACTGATAGTTGCAGGTACAGTACTAACAGGTGCCGTACTACGAGTTGTAGAAACGGTAATACGTTCAATATCTTGGGCCTGATTTGCAAACGCAGCGATAGGAGTAAGTAAAAAAGGAAGCGCAAATTTCATTGTCATAGTTAAATCGCTATACAATTGTTATTAAAAATTGTTCGCATTTATACATGCGTTTGTTGTGACAATCAATATAGTGCCATAACTGCAATTCTCTGTTTTAGCAGGGTTTAAACCTAAGTTATTGATTATGATTATTTAATTTTTCTAAACGTGAATTAAATAAATTTTAAAAATAATTGGCAAAAAAGCAGCTTGTTGATTACCGTTAATGAAGGAGGAACAGTCATGACAAAAATAAATACAAAACACCCAGCAGGTACTTTCTGTTGGGCCGAGTTATGCGCTAAAGACTGGCAAGCTGCGAAGCAATTTTATACGCAACTTTTTGACTGGGGTTTTGACGACCAGCCAATAGGCGAAGATATGTATTACACCATGCTGCAAAAGCAAGGTGATGATATTGCCGCTATGTATCAACTGCCAGCAAGTATGAGCGAGATGCCAACCCATTGGTTATTGTATATTGCTGTTGATGATGTTGACCAAAGCACAGAGCTGGCAAAATCATTGGGGGCAACGGTTTTGGCAGGACCACATGATGTCATGACAGCGGGTCGCATGGTGATGCTGCAAGAACCAGGCGGTGCAACATTTGCCTTGTGGCAAGCCGGTGAGCATATTGGGGCTAAACGAGTACAAGAGCTTAACCTCCCTTACTGGTTTGAGCTTGTGTCGAAAGACATGCAAAAAAGTCGCGACTTTTATTGTCAGTTATTCGGATGGCAGTTTGAGGTGAAACCCATGGAGGGCATGGACTACACCTTATTTACCATTGATGAGCAACCGATTGCAGGCATGCTTGAAATGACCAATGAATGGCCAGATGATATTCCACCCCATTGGATGCCGTATTTTGCGGTAGCAGATTGCGATCAGGCAGTCGCTAAAGCAACGCAGCTTAATGGCGCTATTTGTGTGCCAGCAACAGACATTCCAGATGTTGGGCGCTTTAGTGTGATTACCGATCCACAAGGGGCCGTATTTTCTATACTTAAATCAACCATTGATGAATTAACTTAAGCCCTTGGTTTTTGCCAATCTGTCCCAAGGTATATATATCTAAGCCTCCTCAAAATGCACAAACTCGCACCTTGAGGTGGTTTGGGTATAAAAAGCTAATTAAGGAGCAGATTGATGACTAAGCATGTGGTGGTTACGGGGGCCAATAAAGGTATTGGTCTTAATTTTTGTAAACAGTATTCAGCCCAAGGTTACCGTGTTACTGCAGTGGTTCGCACGCCAAGTGAGGAGCTTCAAGCACTCGATGTGAAAATTATTAGCGACATTGATGTATCTAACGCCGATGATGTTGCAACCCTTGCCAATTACTTACACGGCGACAAAATTGATATTTTAGTTAACAACGCCGGTATTTTTCATAACGAAACATTCGCTGACATGGACTTTGCTGCCATCGAAAAACAAATCAGCGTGAACAGTATTGCACCTATTCGTATTACTCATGCATTACAGCAAAGCTTAGGTATTGATGCCAAAGTAGCGATGATCACATCACGTATGGGCTCAATTGCAGATAATGGCTCGGGTGGTTACATTGGTTATCGTATGTCAAAAGCGGCGCTTAATGCCGCCAGTGTTAGTTTAGCCCATGAACTAAAAGATAAAAAAATTGCCGTAGGGTTATTTCATCCGGGCTTTGTACAAACGCAAATGGTTAATTTTGCCGGCGATATCAGCCCTGAAACTGCCGCAGAGCGGCTCATCAAGCGGATTGACGAATTAAACCTTAGCAACACAGGTGGGTTTTGGCATTCAAACGGCGAAACGCTACCTTGGTAATGCATTTTTCACTGTTTTTATAATTCGATTAGTTAGCAGCTAAAAAGCTGCTAACGGCTGATAAGTTTCGCTAATTATTGAACTTATAGTTTGCTATACTCGTACAATTAAAAGTCATTTTGATGTAGAGAGCAGCACATGGAATTAGAGCAAAATAGCGATTTAACCCTTCCTCTTTTTTATTTTGATGAGAACCTTCACAGCCGCGATATAGAATCTCCAGATTTACTATTACATGTAACGCTAAGCGAAGAGTTACTCGCGCAGCTTTGCCAAAACCCTGCTGTTGATAGCAGTGTCGCAATTGCCATTAATGAATATCGCCTTGAAGCATTAAATGATGACTATCAAGCATTGATTGATGGTGAGCATGATGCGCAACTGACACTCGTTCGTGGACCTCTATTGAGCGCTATGCTTAGTTGCGACAAAGACCAAACCTTTGTATCGCCGCAAGTCGATATGATGCCAACCTTCGATTTAGGCGATGACGTTGAAGATATCGAGGAGGAAGGATGAGAAAACTCCTCACTACCGTATTTGGTCTTATTTTATTAAGTGGTTGTGCTTATTTAGGTGCTGCTCATTACGATGAACTGTTTGGTGAAGAGCAACCTAGAGAGCGCGTTGTTGCTGCATCAACACTTGAAGGTGCCGAGTTTTTAAGTGATGTAAAGCCTGTACTCGACACTCGTTGTGTGGTTTGTCACGGCTGTTATGACGCACCATGTCAGCTTAAGTTATCTTCTGTGGAAGGTATTGACCGCGGCTTAAGTAAAGAGCGTGTTTATGACGGCACACGTTTACTAGCGCAAGAGCCAAGCCGCTTGCTGTTTGATGCGACAAGTACCGCCCAGTGGCGTGAAAAAGGCTTTACCCCAGTACTTAACGAGCGAGCTCAAACAGAAGAAGCGAACCTTGCCGGTAGTGTGCTTTATAATGCCTTAGTACTTAAGCAAAGCAGCCCACTACCTAAGCAAGCTATTTTAGGCGATGAGTTTGATTTTTCACTCGATCGTGAACAAACATGTACCACAATGAATGAGTTTGACTCATTTGCTAAAGATAGCCCACACAGTGGTATGCCTTATGGTTTACCGGGTATCTCAAGCGAAGAATTTCAACACCTTACTAAATGGCTTAAGAAGGGCGGTTACCTTGCTCATATTGAACCTCCTGAAGAAGGCGTACTAAAACAAGTCGAACGTTGGGAAGCATTTTTAAATCAAGATGGTTTAAAGCATCAGTTGGCTGCTCGCTATATTTATGAGCACTGGTATTTAGCGCATATGTACTTCCCTGAGCATGGCGATAAACACAGCTACTTTAAGCTGGTTCGCTCTTCAACGCCACCGGGTGAAGAGATCAAACACATTAGCACCCGTCGCCCTTATGAAGACCCTAAGATTGAGCGTGTTTACTATCGTTTAATGCATGATCGTTCGACTATTTTAGCGAAAACACATTTACCTTTAGCATTAAATGACGAAAAGCTTGCACGCTTACATTCGCAATTTATTGAAGCTGATTATCAAGTAGATAAACTGCCAAGCTATAAGCCAGAAGTGGCTTCAAACCCATTTAAAGCCTTTGCTGCAATCCCAGTAAACTCACGTTATCAATTTATGCTTGATGAAGCTGAGCTTATTATTATGGGCTTTATTAAAGGGCCGGTTTGTCGAGGTCAAATCGCGTTAAACGTGATTAACGACCAGTTCTGGGTGGGGTTTGCTAAACCTGAAATGGCGGCGACACCTAAAGTGGGTGAAATGTTGTTACAACATGAAGATGCCTTAGCATTACCAGCTGAAGAAGAAAGTAATGCCTTGCCGATTTCTAGTTGGGTGAAGTATTCAAAACGCCAAAACAAATATTTGTCAGCCAAAGTTGCACTGGCTAATAAGATGTTTGAGAACGGTCAGCACCTAACAACCGATTTACTTTGGCAGGGTGATGGCCATAACCAAAATGCAGCACTCACAGTGTTCCGCCACTTTGATAGCGCAACAGTTGTAAAAGGCTGGATAGGCCAGCAACCAAAAACCGCCTGGATACTCGACTACGCACTATTTGAACGTATTCATTACTTGCTGGTGGCGGGTTTTGATGTGTATGGCAACATTGGTCATCAGCTATTAACTCGTTTGTACATGGACTTTTTACGCTTAGAGGGTGAAGCAAACTACCTTGCATTATTACCAGAAGCTAAGCGCAAAGAAATTAAAGCTCAGTGGTATCGTAAATCACCACCTAGCTTAACGAGTTTCTTTGAAGATGAATTGTCATTTAGCCAACCTACGGGTATTGAATACAAAACAATGGATCCGCAGTCAGAGTTGTTCAATATGCTAAAAGAGAAGCTTAAGCCAATTTTAAGCCCTCGTTACGACTATACGAAAGTGCCTGAACCACTTGCTAAAATTAACAACCTTCCGGTTAAAGCAGTGAACTTGCTACCGCAAATTTCGTTTGTGTTAGTCAAAGATGGCGATGATAAGCACAAGGCCTATACCCTGATCCATCATAATGCTCATTACAATATTTCGAGCTTATTGAATGAAGAAGGGCAACGAGCTTATGACGAAGATACAGTAACGATTGTGCCTGGATTCATAGGTGATTACCCAGAAGCCATTTGGTATTTACACAATGACCAGCAAATTGCAGCTTTTACAGCTGGGCTTGCTAAAGCAACAGATGAAGCAGCTTACAGAGATCTGAAAAGTGAGTTCGCTATTCGCCGAACACATCCACAGTTTTGGCAATACAGCGATATTTTACACCGTGTAGCGAAAGAGTACCGCGGCGTTGAATTTGGGTTATTTGACTATAACCGACTCGAAAATCGATAAATTTCTGTTAACTATCATGTTTAAAGCCCACTTCAAGTGGGCTTTCTTGTATTCTATGAACTACAATTATTTTAAAAAATAATGAGTAAAGCATGTTGCAGCTAGTCACAGATATCCGAAGACGATATCGCTGGGGGTTATTGGCGATTGCCATATTGATCTCTGTATCAGCCATTTTGATACAGAGCCTTTTGTATATCCAAAAGGGTGATGCCAAGGTTATCAATATTGCCGGTAAACAACGTATGCTGTCACAAAAAATTGCCTTGTATGGCAATGCACTCATTTATCATGAATCCGATCATTTTCAACAGCAACACCGAAGGCTATTGCAACAAGCGGTTGAGCAATTTATTGCAGGGCATCAATTTTTAATTCAGCAAGATGAGCAAGGTCACTATATTCATTTAAATGAGGCGCTTGAGGCCCATTATTTCTCGCCGCCGACCGCGTTAGATGAACATGTAAAGCGCTATGTGAGTAAAGCGCAGCAGCTATTAAACAATACCGATGATTTTGCCTATGTGGACCGCTCAACATTTGTTAGCAATCAGCTTGAAGCACTGCTCACAAAGCTAGACCAAGCGGTTAAGTTACTCGAGCAAAAATCAGTTCAAAAAGTCACATTTTTGGCGGTGCTAGAGTTATTGTTCTGGTTGCTCGCCATGACGTTATTAGCAATTGAGCTATTTTTCATTTTTAAACCTATGGAGAAACTGGTCACTAAAAATATTGCTAAGTACAAAGAACAAAAAGAGTTTGCTGAGCGTGTTAATAAAAATAAAGAGCGCTTTATTGCCCGTACCAGTCATGAATTTAGAACACCATTGCAAGGTTTAACCGCATCTATCGAAGCGCTCGATATCAGCGACAGTCAGCAACTGACTAAACAGCAGGCGCTTTATTGCGTTAACAGGCTGGTGGCTATGCTAGACGAATTAATGGACTTACAGCAGCTAACCTCGGGAGAATGGCAATTAAGTTTCACTAGCAGCAATTTGTTATCAACATTAAAGCAAGCTATCTCACCCTATGAATATGCCTGTAACGATAAAGGTATTACCTTGAGCGTGAACTTAGCTGACTCACTCGATAAAGAGGTGAGCACTGACCATGCAAGGTTGACGCAAATTGTTGCTGAAATCATTAACAATGCCGTTAAATTTACTCCAAGCCAAGGCCGTATTGCCGTTACCGCTGCATGCCAAGGTGAGCAGCACTTTGTAATTGAAATACAAGATAACGGTAAAGGCTTTGAAAAGCCGCCGACAGATTTACTTAGCTACGAAAATGACTCAGAGCAACACTTTCAAGGCTTAAAAACGGGGCTGCTTAGGGTTATGCACATTGTTAAAGCATTAAAAGGAGAAATCCAATTTCTTAATGCTGAGCCACAAGGTGTGAAAGTGTTAATTAATTTAGAACTAGAAAGCACGCCTAAATCAGCAATGCCAGCGCCGCTGCCGCAAGCATTACATTGTTTAATTGTTGAAGATAACCCGCTAAACGCCACCATTTTAGGGCGCATGGTTAGCCATTTAAATTACAGCTTTGATGTGGCGGAAAATGGTTTAATTGCCACAGATAAAGCCTCAGATAAGCATTACGATTTAATTTTTATGGATTTAAATATGCCAGTTATGGATGGCTTTAAAGCGATTGATATTATTCGTAATGAGCAGGGGCAACAGGTGCCAATTTTGGTGGTGACCGCCAATACATCGAATGAAGATTTGCAACGAGTATATGAGCTTGGAGCAAACTTGCACGTATATAAACCGATCACGCTGGATTCAGTGCAAAAAGCTCTCAGCATTTTATTTGCTGAGAGCTCACAGGGATAACCAAAGCGTTAAATTAGTTCGTTACTTTAATGTCGCCAACACCCACTTCGACTTCGATATCGTATTGGCCATTGCCACGATAGCTTGAATGCGAGCTAACCACTTTACGGCTAGTGTTACCGTCATTTTTTAAGCCGCGAATTTTAGTATCGCCCACACCGGTATCAAGCTCGATACGTTTGTAGTCATCAAGCGCGCTATCAATTCTTACCGCGCCCACACCAAGCTCAATCTCAACTGAATTACTTGCGTCGTTAATTTCAATATCGCCAACACCAAGTTCAACATCAATTGCCATCGATTTAGGCATTTTTACATGCCAGTTTTGTTGAATGTCGTCATTATCTAGTTTTAAGCTAAGTGAGCTGGCACTTTGCGAGTGGCTTAATTCAATATCTGATAAATCGACATCAGAGCTGAACCAGCTATTGTCATTTTTTGGTTCAATGCGAACCGTAACGACGACTTCGCTACCGTCATAGCTTTCGACTTCTAAGCTGCCCACCGGAAAATCAATATCAAGCTGGCTTGCGCCACTCACAGCAAAGTTATGATTTAGCTCACGAGAATCTTTTGCCATTGCGTATGTTGTTGTTAGTGCTAAGCCAATTGCTGCTACACAAAGTAATTTTTTCATTGTCTGTTTCCTGTTGATGACCTTTTATACCTTAGTCGCAGCTGTGTTCAAAAAAGGTTTAAACGATTTTTAATTTTTTATCGAATACGGTAACGTCAAGCTAACGGTAACTTAGAATGAGGATTCAAAGTGCAACAAGTGCAGTTGGTTAATGTTAAAGCTAGCCTAAAAGGGCTGGGCAATGACGTTTATTATTTAGATGATCTCAATATCAATGTATCGCCATTGCAGCAATGGGTTTTACTTGGTGCGAATGGGGCAGGTAAATCGGCGGTGGCAGCTGCCATTGCCGGTTTTGCGAAAATAGAAAAAGGCCAGTATGAGAATAGCTTTGAGCGTATAGCATTGGTTTCGCCAGACAGCCAAAAGCAGCTCCTTGCGGCTGAGCTAACTAAAGATCAAGATGATATTATTGATGGCGTTACGCCTTCGAGTACGGTTTATGAGTTAATTATTGCAGGTCGAGACGAGCAACAGCTTGATAGTGATTTGCTACAGCAGTTAATAAGCCTATTTGATTTTAGTGACAAACTTAGCAAGGCATTTCGCGATTTATCGACCGGTGAAACCCGCAAACTGATGTTGATTCAAGCCATAATAGGTCGACCAGATTTACTTGTGCTTGATGAGCCTTTTGATGGTTTAGATGTCACGGCAATGGCAGAGCTTAATCAGCTACTCGCAGAGCTTAGTAAAACAACAACCCTTATTTTTGTGCTCAATCGTTTAACTGAGATCCCTGACTTTGTTGATCATTACGCTTATGTTAAAGAGGGTCATGTCACAGAGCAATTAGCGAAGCCTAGACCCGAGCAGCGCGATGATTTACTCAAGCTATTGCATCTCACTCATACTCAGTTACAAATACCTGAGGCTGATATTGACCATCAAGCGCCTCCGCTCACGGATTCAATGCTGGTAAGACTCAATAACGCAGCAGTGAGTTATGGCGGCGAGGCTGTATTTGAAAAACTAAACTGGCAAATTAACCAAGGCGAACATTGGCAGTTAACAGGTAAAAATGGCTCAGGTAAAACCTGTTTGCTGAACCTTATCACGGGTGATAACCCGCAGTGTTACAACAACGATATCAAGGTGTTTGGCTATCAGCGCGGAAGCGGTGAGAGTATTTGGCAAATTAAACAGCACATTGGTTATATTTCTAACGCGCTGCATATGGATTATCGAGTGAGTATAACCGCGCTCAATACGGTTGTTTCGGGCTTTTATGACAGCATTGGTCTTTACCAAAAAGCCACCGATAAGCAACTTGCCATTGCCAAAAAGTGGTTAGCGTTATTAGGTTTAAGTGACAAACAAAGCAGTTCATTTAGCCAACTGTCTTTTGGTGATCAGCGTTTATTGTTGATTGCTCGGGCTATGGTTAAACACCCTAACTTATTGATCCTTGATGAGCCTTGCTTAGGCCTCGATGAAGCGAATAGGCAACGAGTATTATTACTAATAGAAAAAATCTGCGCTGCAGGCACCAGCACCGTGGTGTATGTTAATCACCACGCGAGTGACAAAATAGCCGGTATCAACAATTATTTAGAGATGGCAGATTTCACAAAAAAAGCGCCTTAAGGCGCTTTAAACGATTGAAATCATTTAGTTACGGGTAACGGTAAAACCCTTGTCTGTTAATTGCTTCAATAAGCCGTGTTGTTCGGGTAAGTGTAAAGCGCCCACTGCAATGAACAGCTTTTCTTTACCGATGCGAGTCGATAGTTGATTAACCCAATTGTTGTTACGGTCTATCAACATCACTTGCTCGCTTAGTTGACCATATTGAGAGTCATCAAAGCTTTCATTGTAAAACTGCGTAAGTGTTTTCATATCACCCGATTTCCAAGCCTTGATAAGACCAAAAAAGTAGGTATCTACGTCTGCAAGTTGCTCGAATGTTTCTTCGATCATCTTGTCATTCATAATTGCTAAGTGCTCAAACATTTCCATTTGGCGTTCAAGAGTTTCGAGCTCACCAATAGATATTTTATGTTCTTTAGCGTAAGCAAGTACTTGCTTGTCGATGCCGTATTGATCTGAAAAACCAACGTTTTGGAACTCCATCTGCATCATGGTGACCATCACCGCCCATGGTGCTAAATTCTTAAACATTGCAATATCAATTGATTTATCAGCAAAGTACTTTTGCAGTTTTGCATAGTTTTCTGGTGATAATTCTGATTGTAAGGTTTTGCCATTTTTCAGCATCATAAATGGTAATGAGCGACGCTGCATTTCCATTGGTGAAATGGCGCTGATATCCACCTCAACAATGACTTTATCTGAGTTATCGAGTGCTTTTGTTACCTTACTTGGCAAGCCTTTCATGCTGTTATCGCCAACATGCACGGTACCGAATAAATAAGAAGCAACGCCGTTTTTTTCTACTTTCCATAACCCCGGCTCTGCAAGTGCATATTGGCTAAAACCAAGTAGTAGCACCATAAAAAACAGGGCATTTATACGCTGGACGAATTTCATAACTTTCCTTTTCATAACGTGGTTATTTTCAATACTAAACTAATTTTTCTTTGAGGCGTTAAATTAAATCGGCTTTATGCAGAAAAATCACATCTAATTGCTAAAAATTAATCAATCATATAATGGCAAATAACGAGGTATGAAATTTCAATTTTTAATAAATAGTGAAATATAAATCTCTATATGTGAAATTGTTGAATATTTATTCCTTTAATTTTGCTTTTTAGCCTGTTTTTTGAATTGATTTTTATGTTGACTTACAGGCCCCAGCGCGGTACTAATAGAAAAAGACAGCGGGATGGCTAGATTTCCGCTACAAATGAACAGAATTTGGTTACAGATAAATGCTTACAAACAAACTTTCTCTAATTCTAATTAACGTCGTGGTGATTATTATTACCGCGGGGGCTAGTTAGTGCTTAGAGAAAAGTGAAGCATTTAAAAAGCCCCCCGCACTTAACAGTCCGGGGGGCTTTTTCGTTTTAAGGTTTGAGTCGCAGCAAATACACAATGTCACTGAGGAATGAGGATTTACGATGACAGGCGCAGAGTTAACAATCGATTTATTAGCCAAACATGGCGTTAAGGATGTTTTTGGATACCCAGGTGGTGCCATCATGCCTATTTACGACGCCTTGTACGGTGCGCCAGTCAAACATTATTTGACGCGTCATGAACAAGGAGCTGGTTTTGCAGCTGTAGGGTTTGCCCGCAGCACAGGTAAGTTAGGTGTGTGCTTTGCAACTTCAGGCCCTGGTGCGACTAACTTAATAACAGCCCTTGCTGATGCGATGATGGATTCAGTGCCGTTACTTGCAATCACAGGGCAAGTACCTACCGCAGCGATAGGCTCCGACGCCTTTCAGGAAGTGGATGTGTTAGGTATGTCGTTATCATGTACTAAACATAGTTACATGGTTGAAAGAGCTGAAGACTTAGCCGAAATACTACAAGAAGCCATCCACCTAGCGCAAAGCGGCCGCCCAGGCCCTGTATTAGTTGATATCCCAAAAGACATCCAAATGGCGCAAGTACCATTCCACCCTTGGTTAGCTGCCGAAGATCATTTACCAAAATTAGACGCAAACCAAGTTGCGATAGCCAATCAAATCTTAAGTGAAGCGCAGCGCCCTGTGGCGTATATCGGTGGTGGTGTACAGGCTGCTGATGCACAAAACGTGCTTATGCAGTTTTTAGAAAAAACTCACATGCCAGCAGTATCAACATTAAAAGCGCTAGGCAGCGTATTACCTGATTATGAATATGATTTGGGTATGCTAGGTATGCATGGTGGTAAAGCGGCTAACTTAGCAGTGCAAGAGTGTGATGTTTTGGTTTGTATCGGTGCTCGTTTTGACGACCGTGTTACTGGCAATTTAAGCAAGTTTGCCGCAAAAGCAAAAGTGATACACCTTGATATCGACGCGGCAGAGGTTGGTAAGCGTAAGCCTGCAAAAGCATCATTAGTCGCAGATTTAAAAACCTCATTACCGCAACTTGATTGTTTTGTAACGCCTGATGAGTGGTTAACGCACATCGAAAGCATGATGAAAGAACATGCATGGCGTTATGACTATCCGGGCGAGAAAGTATTTGCCCCTTATTTATTAAACCAGCTAAGCCAAAAAATGCCATCAACGGGTGTTGTGTGCTGTGATGTGGGTCAGCACCAAATGTGGGTGGCACAACACATGAAGTTTAGCCACCCAAGTAATCACTTAAGTAGTGGTGGTGCGGGTACCATGGGCTTTGGTTTACCGGCCGCTATCGGCGCTCAAGTTGCTCGTCCAAATGATTTTGTGATCACAGTGTCGGGTGATGGCTCAATCATGATGAACATTCAAGAACTAGCAACAATTCGCCGTAACAATCTGCCAGTTAAAATTCTAATCCTAGATAACCAGCGCTTAGGCATGGTACGTCAATGGCAGCAGCTATTTTTTGAAGGTCGTTATTCTGAAACAAACCTTTCAGATAATCCTGATTTTGTGCAGTTAGCAGCGGTGTTTGGCATTCCAGGTCAAACCATCACTAAAGCAGATGAAGTCGATGCTGCAGTTGATGCGTTAGTAAATAGTGAAGGCCCATACATTCTGCATGCCTGTATCGATGATAAAGAAAATGTATGGCCGCTTGTACCACCCGGTGCTGCCAATGATGAAATGATGACGGAGACAGTAAAATGAAACACACCCTAACGATTGCGCTAAAGAATCAAAGTGTCGCTGTAGAGCGCTTTTTACGCGTTGCACGTCATCGCGGCTTTGACCTAACAACCATGAATTTAGAAATGGCTGATGAAGCGTTTCACGTCACTATGACGGTAGACAGCGATAAGCCAATTTATCTACTAACATCACAATTGAATAAATTGGTTGATGTTAAACACGTTAATGTTGAAAACCAATTTCAACAACAAGCAATCTAGTAAAAAATCAACAGGTAACTAGAGCAATCAGATTGATGCTTTAGTGAGAAATAAATTAGGAATGAGGAAGTCAGTGGCATGCCACTGCAACAACTGAGGTAATTATGGCTAAATTAAGAAGTGCAACAACAACAGAAGGTCGCAAACGTGCAGGGGCGCGTGCTTTATGGCGTGCAACAGGGATGACAGATAAAGACTTCGGTAAGCCAATTATCGCTGTTGTTAACTCATATACTCAGTTTGTACCGGGCCATGTTCACCTTAACCAACTTAGTGAGCTAATGGCTGAAACTATCACCGAAGCCGGTGGTGTACCAAAAGAATTTAATACTATTGCAATCGACGATGGTATCGCGATGGGTCACGGCGGCATGCTTTATTCACTACCATCGCGTGACTTAATTGCTGACTCTGTGGAATACATGGTTAATGCACACTGTGCCGATGCTATGATCTGTATTTCTAACTGCGACAAAATCACCCCGGGGATGATGCTCGCAGCACTGCGTTTAAATATTCCGGTTATTTTCGTATCAGGTGGTCCAATGGAAGCGGGTAAAACACGCCTTGCTGATATCGACATTAAACTTGATTTAGTTGATGCCATGGTAAAAGGTGCTGATACCACAGTAAGCGATGAAGACTCTGAAAAAGTAGAGCGCTCTGCGTGTCCTACTTGTGGTTCATGTTCGGGTATGTTTACTGCCAACTCAATGAACTGCTTATTAGAAGCGATTGGTTTAGCACTGCCGGGTAACGGTACCACACTTGCTACGCATAAAGACCGTAAACAACTTTACGTTGAAGCAGGTGCGCGCATTGTTGATTTATGCCGTGAGTATTATCAAAAAGATAATGCAGCAGTATTACCACGTGCTATTGCTAATCGCACTGCCTTTATGAATGCAATGGTAGTTGATATTGCTATGGGGGGTTCATCAAATACGGTTTTACACTTATTAGCTGCAGCGCAAGAAGCGGGTGTTGATTTTGATATGTCGCACATCGATGAGCTTTCTCGCAAAACACCTTTCCTTTGTAAGGTGGCGCCTGCAACCAATAAATATCATATTGAAGATGTGCACCGTGCTGGTGGCATGATGGCAATTATTCGTGAATTAGGTAAGGCTGGCCTTGTCGATTTAACTGTTGATCATGTAGCAGGTCACACTATGGCCGAAATGGTGACTAAATGGGATGCCACCGATCCTAATAATGAAGTAGCGCAAAAATTCTATAAAGCAGGCCCTGCCGGTATCCGTACGACAAAAGCAATGAGCCAAGAATGCCGCTGGCCAGAACTTGATAATGACCGTGAAAACGGCTGTATTCGCAGTGTTGAAAATGCCTTTCGTCAAGATGGTGGCTTAGCTGTACTATCAGGTAACTTAGCCCTTGATGGCTGTATTGTTAAAAGTGCCGGTGTAGTTGAAGAAATGCTGCACTTTGAAGGCCCTGCGGTTGTATACGAATCACAAGATGATTCGGTAGAAGGTATTCTTAACGGCGAAGTGAAAGCGGGTGACGTTGTTGTAATTCGTTACGAAGGACCAAAAGGCGGCCCAGGCATGCAAGAAATGCTGTATCCAACGAGTTACTTAAAATCAATGGGCTTAGGTGAAAAGTGTGCGCTTATCACCGATGGTCGTTTCTCGGGTGGTACATCGGGTTTATCAATTGGTCACGTTTCACCAGAAGCAGCAAGTGGTGGTGCAATCGCTTATGTTGAAAATGGCGATAAAATAATCATTGATATCGCAACCCGTGAAATCACCCTAGCGCTGTCTGATGAAGAACTTGAAGCACGTAAACAAAAGCAACTTGCACGCGGTAAAGATGCTTATAAACCACTTGATCGTGACCGCTATGTTTCATCTGCACTTAAAGCCTATGCATTACTTGCAACCAGTGCAGACAAAGGAGCTGTTCGCGATTTAGCAAAACTTGAGGAGCTTAGTTAATTATGGTTTCTCAAGAGCTCGATTATTTTCGCGCTATCATCCAAGCAAACATGGAGCCCCTTGCAAAAGTCACTGAGGTCAGCGAAATGGCTGACCTTAGTGCACGGCTAGGCAACCATGTATGGCTAAAGCGTGAAGACCAACAACCGGTTTATTCATTTAAGCTTCGTGGTGCATTTCATAAACTGAGCAAGTTGCCAAAAGGTTCTGATGTGATCACAGCCTCAGCGGGTAACCATGCGCAAGGCGTTGCACTTAGTGCCTCATTTTTAGGCCATAAAGCAACGATTGTGATGCCAGTCACAACACCAGAAATTAAAGTGAATGCTGTACGTTCACTCGGTGGTGAAGTGGTATTGCACGGCCATCATTTTGATGCGGCAAAAGCCCATGCTTTAGAGCTGACAGAGCAGCGTAACGGGGTGTTTGTGCCACCGTTTGATGATCCTGATGTGATTGTTGGCCAAGGTACCGTTGCCCGTGAATTAATGCAGCAATTGAACGACCTTGATGCTGTTTTTATTCCTGTTGGCGGTGGTGGCTTACTGGCAGGTATGGCGGTGTACATTAAGTCGTTACGCCCTGATATTAAAGTCATTGGTGTTGAAGCTGACGAGAGTGCTTGCCTAAAAGCAGCGCTTGAAGCAGGCAAGCCTGTTGAGCTTGACCGTGTTGGCAGTTTTGCTGATGGTGTAGCCGTAAAAGTTATCGGCACAGAAACATTTCGTTTAGCGCAAAAGTTTTGTGATGAAGTGGTCACTGTAACGGGCGACGAAATCTGCGCCGCAATGCAAGATATCTTTGTTTCGACTCGTGCTATAGCGGAGCCTTCAGGGGCGCTATCAACAGCGGGCCTTAAAAAGTGGTGCCAACAAAATGGTGTTAAAGGCTTAAACGTAGCTGCGATTTTATCGGGTGCAAACTTAAACTTTGACCGCTTACGTTATGTTGCAGAGCGAACGGCACTTGGTGAAAAGAACGAAGCACTTCTTGCTGTGACTATTAAAGAAGAGAAGGGCAGCTTTAAGCAGTTTTGTAACTCATTAGGTGGCAGGGCTATCACCGAGTTTAATTACCGTTATGCAGGTCCTGGCGAAGCACAAATTTTTGTTGGTATTGCCTTAAGACAAGGGCAGCAAGAGCTTGATGAGTTAAAAGCGGCACTGACAGAAAACGACTACACATTTTGCGATCTATCAGATAACGAGCTGGCTAAATTGCATATTCGTTATATGGTGGGTGGTAAAGCGCCAGCTCAACTTCATGAGCGTTTATTACGCTTTGAGTTTCCTGAATACCCAGGCGCACTGGCACGATTCTTAGATACTCTTGGTAGTAATTGGAATATTACTTTATTCCATTACCGTAACCATGGTGGGGCAATTGGTAATGTGCTGGCGGCCTTTGCTATTGAACCGAGTGATTATGAAGTATTCAATGAGCATTTGAACCGTTTGGGATACAACGTTCAAGATGAAACAAACAATCCATGTTTCACCCAGTTCCTAACCAGCCAAGGTCAGGAGTTGAGCGCAGTGAAAGTGGCTAATTAGTTATAAAACCTGAATAAGGCTGCTAATTAGCAGCCTTGTTTTTTTCTCTATTTTTCCTATAGTTAATGCACGGTTTCAAGCAAGGATGATGCGTGCAAGGTATAAAAAGCCTATTAGGGTTAATCTGTTTAATGCTTTCTATGAGCGCACAGTGTGCTGATAAAGTTAGCTTACAATTAAAATGGACTCACCAGTTTCAATTTGCAGGCTATTATATGGCTGCTGAAAAAGGCTTTTATAAGGAAGCTGGCCTTGATGTCTATATTATTCCTGCTGATCCAAACCACCCAGATACCTTCCCTAAAGTACTAAGCGGTACAGCCGACTTTGCCATTACCCACTCAGGCATATTACAAAAGCGTCAGCAAGGCGCTCCGGTTGTTGCCCTTGGAGCCATACTGCAGTTTTCACCTTACTGCTGGATGGTAAAAAATAACTCAGATATTTTTCAGCCAAGAGACTTTGCTGGTAAAAAGCTAAGTAAAATCGGTTCAATAGAAAATGCTGAGTTACTGGTGATGTTACAGCGCGCAGGATTGAGCCTAGAAAGCTTGATGGCAGCTAGCCATGAAGGGGGTATTAAAGAGTGGCTTGCCGGTGATTTAGATGCGGTGCAAGTTTATGTCACCAATGAGCCTTATACGATGACATTACAAGGAGTCGGTCACCGACTTATTTGCCCGCAAAAGTTTGGTTTGAATGTGTATGGCGATATTTTATATACCTCTGAGCAGTTTTTAGCGAACAAGCCTGAGGTTGTTGAGCGCTTTTACCGTGCCAGCTTAAAAGGGTGGCGGTATGCCTTATTACACTTAGAAGAAAGCATCGATGTAACCAAGCAGCATTATGCCACCCATAAAAGCGTACAAGAGCTGGCCTATGAAGCCCATGTGTTAGCAAGCTACATTCAACCACCGGGGATTAATTTAGGCAATATGTCGATGGCAAAGTGGCGCTTGATTGCAGATTTATATGGCTTAGATCAGGATGAGTTTGATCAGGCCTTTGATGGCTTTATGTATGATCAACAGCAAACAGAAGGGTTTGAGCTATCTTGGATGCTGATCCTAGCCATCATTCTAAGTATTGCATGTGTGCCATTGTACATTCGTTTGATCAGCAGTAACCGACGTTAAATAAGATAAATCTGTTATACTGCTTTTTATTTCTTGTCGCTAAGTAGTTATGACACTTGCCGAGCACTTTGCTGCCTTAGATGCACTGCTATTTTCAACCCGCCAATACTGGCAATGTACCGCATTTGATTTTGATGATCTTCCTTGGCCTGAATTAGCCAACTTATTATGGGCGCTTGATGACCAACAAGTGAGTGAACTTGATGCCGATCAGCAGGCTTTATATCGTTATTTTACTGATGAAATCGAACACATCGAAAAGCTGGCTGAATTGTGTGAGTTGCCAGCGATAAGTGCTGCCCGAAATGAATTTCCGTTTTGGATAAGTAATGGCATTAAAGGCCGTAAGTTTGAGCAACTACAAGACTTTGTCGCGGCGATCAGTCAGCAGCCATTAAACCAGCCTGTTTTAGAATGGTGTGCTGGTAAAGGGCATTTAGGTCGCATGTTGGCATTCAATGGAGCACCACGTGTACATAGCATTGAGCTACAACAATACTTGTGCGACCAAGGTCAACACAGTGCTAAACAACAGCAATTGGCGATGCAGTTTACACAAGCTGATGTATTAACCGATGACACTGATGGCTTTTTTGAAAGCCAGCAGCATGCTGTTGCTTTACATGCTTGTGGTCGTTTGCATCAAACATTTATGCAGCAAGCAAGCAAAGCGAAAACCCAACAAATCAGTTTTTCACCGTGCTGTTATCATTTATTCACAGATAACGCCTATCAAGCAATGAGCGAGCCTGCCATGCAAAGCCAACTTGCGCTTACTCATCGCGATTTAAAACTGGCGCTGCAAGAAACGGTAACAGCACCGAGCCGAGTTGATAAGGTAAGAAAAACAGAGGTTGAATGGCGTCTTGGATTTGACGCGTTACGAAAATCACTGACCGGTGAAATGCACTATGTGAGTGTGCCATCAGTGAACAAAGCGATCTTCTCTGATTCGTTTAGCTCATTTTGTTTGTGGGCAGCTGAGAAAAAATCATTATATTTACCAGAAGGCATTGATTACAATAAATTTTTAGAGATAGGTAAAAAGCGCAAAAGGGTAACTGAGCGAGTTGAACTCGTCCGACATGTGTTCAGAAGGGCAATTGAAGTTTGGCTCGTGCTCGATCGTGCTTTATATTTGCAACAACAAGGGTATCAAGTAACAGTTAGTACGTTTTGCGAAAAGCAGCTGACACCAAGGAATATCTTGATCCAAGCTAATTATTAAATACCGTAAAGAGGCGCAATGAGAAAGTTAAAAAATTTATTCGAGAATAATAAACGTTGGGCAGCGCGTACGAGTGAAAATGATCCTGAGTTTTTCAAAATTCTATCAATGCAGCAAAATCCAGAGTACCTGTGGATCGGTTGTTCTGACTCGCGTGTACCTGCAAACGAAATCGTAGACTTGTTACCGGGTGAGCTATTTGTTCACCGTAACGTAGCAAATGTTGTTGTGCATACTGACCATAACTGTCTTTCGGTAATGCAATACGCTGTTGAAGTATTGAAAGTGAAGCACATCATGGTCGTTGGTCACTATGGCTGTGGTGGTGTTCAAGCAGTATTAAACGAAGCACGTTTTGGCTTAATTGATAACTGGCTACGCCACGTAGGTGATGTAAAAGAAAAACACATCGAACAGCTTAATGCATTACCTGAACAAGAGCGTTTAAATAGCTTAATTGAACTAAACGTTATCGAACAAGTACGTAACGTGTGCCGTACTAACATTGTGCAAGATGCTTGGGCGAAAGGCCAAGAGTTAACAATTCATGGTTGGGTGTATGGCTTAGCAAATGGTCATCTTAATGATCTTGAGTCGGTTGTGACCTGTGCAGAAGAAGCTAGTGATACCTACGGTATTGCCGTTAAGCGCGTATTTGAACGCGTGGCAGAAAAAAGCTAATACCTAAAACTAGCTAGTTAGAAAAAAGGAGAGCTAATTCGCTCTCCTTTTTTATTGTTCGTCTTGTTTGCTAGCAAGTTGCTGCTCAAGTAAAGCCACTTTCTCTTCAAGCTCAGTGAGTTTTTCACGAGTACGAATAAGTACTTGGCTTTGAATATCAAACTCATCACGGCTTACAAAGTCCATCTCAGCAAGTTTGTTTTGAATAGCTTGCTTTGTTTTGCCTTCAACTGTTTCGGCAAGGTTTTTCACGCCTTGAGGCATGTTGTCAGTAATTTGCTTAGCGATTTCTTCAAGTTTTGCTGGGTTGATCATCTTCGTCCCTTGAGTCACGTAAAAAAACAATCTTACCTTATTGGCTAGGCGTAGTGTAGTGATTACGGTAAAATTGCCCGTCCTGTCTTTGGATAATTTCTTTAGGGGCTTATGAAACTCAACCCAAAACAAGATGAAGCGGTAAAGTATATCAGTGGACCGTGTCTGGTATTAGCCGGTGCGGGATCTGGTAAAACGCGTGTTATTACTAATAAAATCGCTTACTTGGTGCAAAAGTGTGAGTATCAAGCGCGCAATATTGCGGCGGTAACCTTTACCAATAAAGCCGCAAAAGAAATGCGTGAGCGTGTAACGCAAACACTGGGTAAACAAGAGTCGAAAGGCTTATGGGTTTCAACGTTTCACACCCTTGGGCTTGAGATAATCAAAAAAGAGTTAACGACGTTAGGTTTTAAACCTGGTTTTTCGTTGTTTGATGATCAAGATACCAACCAGTTATTAGCTGAGCTGACCGAAGAAGAACTTAAAAAAGACAAAGATCTACTCAACCTACTGAAGATGCAAATAGGTAGTTGGAAGAACGAGTTGATTCTACCAGAACGTGCCGTTCGCGAAGCCCGTGAGCCGCAAAAAGCCTTGTTTGCTCAGCTGTATGCGCGTTATCAAAATCAATTACGTGCTTACAACGCCCTAGATTTTGATGATCTGATCATGATCCCTACTTTATTGTTAGGCCAAAATGCCGCTGCGCGTGAGCGTTGGCAGCAGCGTTTTCGTTACTTGCTGGTGGATGAGTATCAAGATACTAATACCAGCCAGTATCAGTTGGTTAAGCTACTGGTGGGTGAGCGAGCTCGTTTTACCGTGGTAGGCGATGACGACCAATCAATTTACTCATGGCGCGGTGCTAAGCCTCAAAACCTTGTGCTATTAAGTAAAGATTTTCCGGGCTTACGTTTAATTAAGCTTGAACAAAACTACCGTAGCGCAGGGCGAATTCTAAAAGCGGCGAATATTTTGATTGCTAATAACCCTCACGAGTTTGATAAAAAGCTATTCAGTGAGCTTGGCTATGGTGAGCCTATCAAAGTGATTGGTTGTCGTGATGAAGAGCATGAATCAGAGCGAGTGGTGGCAGAGATTATTTCTCATAAATTCATGAAACGCACCAGCTACAAAGATTACGCAATTTTATATCGTGGTAACCACCAAGCGCGCGTGTTTGAAAAAGCACTTATGAGCAACCGCATTCCCTATAAGATCAGCGGCGGCATGTCATTTTTCTCGCGTTCAGAAATTAAAGATATCATGGCGTATTTACGCCTATTGGTGAACCAAGATGATGACAATGCCTTTTTACGTATTGTTAATACGCCACGCCGTGAGATTGGTACGGTCACACTCGAAAAACTCGGCACCCTTGCTAATGAAAAGCACATCAGTTTATTTGCAGCCTGTTTTGAACCTGAACTTGCACACCGCTTAAAAGGCCGTGGTTTCAATGCCTTAGCTGGCTTTGCCCGTTGGGTGGTTGAGCTTTCTGATAATGCAGTACGGGGCGATACTCTTGAAGCTGTAAAAGAGTTAGTTAGGCAAATTAACTACGAAGCATACCTTTATGAGTCATCACCGAGTGCAAAAGCTGCTGAAATGCGCATGAAAAACGTTTCAGAGCTTTATCGTTGGATCACCGACATGCTAACAGGGGATGCAGACAACCCGCCGCTGAACCTTGCTGAGGTGGTCAGTAAACTGACCCTGCGGGATATGCTTGAGCGTAACGAAGAAGAAGACGAATCTGACGCGGTACAATTACTGACACTGCATGCTTCAAAAGGTTTGGAGTATCCGTATGTGTTCATGGTTGGTATGGAAGAGGGTTTGTTACCGCACCAAGTAAGTATCGATGAAGATAACGTTGAAGAAGAGCGTCGTCTTGCTTATGTAGGTATTACGCGTGCACAACAAGAACTGGTAATGACCTATGCTAAGTTACGTCGTCAATTTGGTGAAACTTCAGATACTGAGCTCAGTCGCTTTGTGCAAGAGTTACCACAAGATGATTTAGCCTTCGAAGCGAAAAAGCCACCGTCTTCACAGGCTGAGCGTATGGAAAAAGGCCAAGCTCGTGTAGCTAATCTAAGAGCAATGCTTAAGAAGTAATAAATTGTGCGCTCGGTGCTTCGTGTTCGAAGGGCGCCAGCGCATGTTGCTTACCAATAAACAATGACAATCCGTGCTTATCGAGTAACGTGCGGTAGTTAAAAATTGACGGGCCTTTCGCGATTACTTGGATATTTTGCAGCTTAGTAATCGCCAGCACACCTTGCAGTTGTAGGTGATAGTTTTCTTGTTGTAGTACACGCTTACTGAATGTTGAACTTAATAACAAGTAATCGAATTGGAACTCAGTCAGTAAGTTTAATTCACAGCGATCTTTAGCAAATTCATTCAAACCAATCGAAAATCCTTGTGCGACCAAGTTTTTTAAATTTTCAATTTGTACCGCTGATGCATAACGAATTTCTTGTTCGTTGAATAATAAACACATTCTATTCGCATCGTGAGCTTTTAGTAGCTTACACAGTGCTTGAAAATTAATACGTTCAAGAACTAAACCAGAGCAAGGGAATAATACTTTTTCTAGATTACTGTCACTTACTAAGCTGAAGGCTTGTTTTAATAAATTAAGTTCAACCTCAAAGTGCTGAACTCTATCGGTTGCAAACTTCTTAAGTACTTCAAAGCTGGTGCTACCAAGTACTGGGTGTTCACCAAATGCTTCGAGTAAAGATTCTGAGCGAGTTTGTTCATCCAAGGTAATGATTTCGGCACTTCTAAAGTGCATAGGCAAATCATCTAAGTGATGCATATTGTCAGCATCATGTTGCACATTGCTGGCATTAAGCAGCGGATGGAAGCATTCAAAGCGATTACGGCCTGCATTTTTCGCGTAATACATGGCTGCATCCGCATCACGTATAATTTCATCGGTGTGTTTGTAGCTGGGTTTTGAGTAGGTAATACCAATACTCGCACCACTTTGAATGCACTGACCCTTCATACAGAAAGGTTTTCTCATAATTTCGATAATACGTTTGGCAACATCTTGGGCTTGCTGTTGCTCTGTTAAGTGAGTGAGCAATATCACAAACTCATCACCACCTAAACGTGCAAGCAAATCATGCTCACGAATACAATGCGAGAAAGACTCGGCAACACCAATTAAAAATTGATCGCCTGCTTGGTGACCAAGGTGATCGTTAATGTCTTTAAATTTATCAAGGTCAATAAATAGCACTGCAAACTGCTGCTCTGGGTAGCGCTGGTAATGCTGCAATGTTTTTTCAAGTTGAGTTAAGAATAAACTGCGATTCGGTAAGCTCGTCAGTGAGTCATGGTGTGCATCGTGGTACAGCTGTTGTTCTATTTTTTTACGCTCTTCAATTTGCATTTGCAGGTGCATATTGGCTTGGCGAAGTTCTTTGGTTTTTTCAGTGACCCGGTGCTCAAGCTTTTGGTGACTAAGCTTTAACTCTTGGTTTGCTAGGTGAGTTTGAATAACATTAGCAATTTGATGCGATACAAAGGTGATTAGCTCACAATCATCCTGACTAAATTCATGTTTATTGTTATAAGCTTGGCAAACAATGAGGCCTATAACGCCTTGCGAGGTTTTCAGCGGAGCACCTAACCAACTCGTCGCGGTGCGCTCAGGTGGTACATTAACAGGCCTTTCTACTACGCCTAGCTTGATAAGCTCTTTTGCTCTTTCACTGTCTATGACTTGGCACTTTTCAGTGCTGAGCACCAGTTCACTGTAGCCTTTAGCAAATGGCCTTGGTTTGCCATTATCGTTAAATTCATCGACGCAGTAAGGAAAACTCAACCAATGTGACTTTTGGTCATACAATGCGATGTATAGGTTATCTGCATAGGTAATGGTTTTGATAATGTTATGTACATGCTGATATACATCGTCGAGGTTTTTACTTTGTGTTGCCAGCTCTGATATTTTAAATAAGATCTGTTGGCGTTCTAGCGCACTTTTACGTTGTTGAATTTCGTCGTTAAGTGCTTGGTTACTTTGTGTCAGTGCACGGGTGCGAATTTTTACTTCAGATTCGAGCAGCTCACGTTTTTTAACTCGTTCAATCGCTGTCGCTAAATATAATGACATCGCTTCGAGCAACTCAATTTGCTGCTCCGAATAGCCTTGTTTATTGTCATAGCTTTGCGCGACCATGACGCCAATAATGACTTTATCGCGATAGACGGGCACTCCAACCCAATGCTCAGCTGGCGTACCAAAGCACTTAAGTAAGCCTTGTTCAACCGCTTGCTCTGTTTGTTGTTTGGTAAAGTAACAGGTTTTACCTTGTTTAAATACGTAACCCGTGAGGCCTTCTTTAAAGTACTGCTCATATTTTAACGGTACTGAAAGACCATCTTTTTCATCGGCGAAATAAGATAGCTCAAGGTTATCGTAAACCGGGTTATGTAACACAACGAAGAAGTTTTTACTTGGGATATAGTCTTGCAGAATGTTGTGGATAGCAGGGTAGAGTAGGGTTAATTCGGCAACAGTGCTTGCTTGCTCTGATAATTGTAAAAGAGCATGTTGCAAGTGATGTGATTGCTTATACTTTTGTAAAAGCGATTTTAAGCGAGCATTTTTTCTTTCTAGCTTATCAATGTGTGTTGCTGAATCTTCCAATGATTTAGAACCAGATCTTATTGTTGTTTAAATTTCGTCCTTTATAGTTCCACTTTTTTATTAGATCGTCAAGTAACAGATGTTAACAAAATAGTAATTTATGATGGGGCGTATTTGGCTACACTATTAGTCTAGCGGCTAAAAGCAGGCACAAAAAAAGGGCTTAATAAAATTAAGCCCTTAGTATTAGTTTTTGAACTGTTACTTGCTAGTCATGAAATCGATAGCAGCGCTGATCTCTTCATCAGAACAGTCCATACACGTACCTTTAGGAGGCATCGCGTTGAAACCGTTGATTGCATGGTCAAGTAGAGTGTCCATGCCTTTAGCAATACGAGGAGCCCAATCATCAGCTGATTTAGGTGCACCTAGTGCGCCAGTGCCATGACAAGCAAAACATGCTGCTTGGTAAACTTGTTCACCAGAACGAGGACCTGTAGGTTCAGCAGCGACCGCAGCTTTATCACCTTCTAGATATACAGAACCAATTGGCGCTAGACGCTTTTTAATTGCATCTTCAGTCAAAGAGTTGTCATACGCTTGTGCATATGCCGTTGTTGCTAGCAGTAATAATGCAGCTGATAGTTTTTTCATTTTGCCTTGCTCACTTCGATTTGAACGTGATCAATCACGATATCTGACGGAAATTAGAACGATTATAACGCTAAGCCACAATTTATAAAATGATCTAAAAGGCTTTTTCTTGAGAAAAACCGTCATTTTTTTGCGTTAGCGCAAGAAAAGCCAGCATTAAATACTGGCTCTTAGCTTGATGTTTAAGCAAGCTCTAATACTTTGTTAACCAATTTTTCGATACCCGCATCAGCATCTAAAATGCTCTGGGCCAACATATAGGCTGGGGTTGTGACCACTTTATGCTGAGGATCGACAACGATATCATCCACAGCACAGCTTTGGTGCGCTCCGCCAAGTTGCTCGATTGCTGCAGCGGTGTCTGCATCGTTACCAATGGTTGTTTTTACACCTTTACCATAAATAAGTGGCAGCATGGCAGGAGCAATACATATATAACCCGCTGCTTTGTTGGCATCGACAAAGGCCTTCGCAGTTGTCAGTACATCACCTTGAACTTGGGCATCTGCGCCTTTAACAGCAAAGTCAGATAGGTTTTTCGCGGCCCCAAAGCCACCTGGTACGATCAAGGCATCGAATTCATCTACATTTAGCTCAGTCAGTGCTTTAATTTCACCACGGGCAATACGCGCAGCTTCAACTAACACATTACGATTAGGTGTCATTTCTTCACCGGTTAGGTGATTAATGGTGTGCATTTGTTCGATATCGGGTGCGAAGCATTGATAGCTCGCGCCTGCTTTTGCGATATGTAATAAGGTTAATACGGCTTCATTGATTTCTGCGCCGTCGTAAACACCGCAACCAGCTAAAATTACAGCAACTTTTTTCATTTTTGAACTCTCCTTAATGCGACTAGCTTTAGTTTAACAAGGATACGAGCATGGCGACAAAATAAAAAATTTTCGTCGCTTGATAACTCGCAAAGCGTGATGAATAGCTGTTTATGCCTTTTTATAAATTACTAACGAAAAAAAAAGTATAAAGGATCGCTATGATCTTTGATCCATTATGCTAGAATACTCCTCCGGTTATGAAAAGGGATGTTAATTCGGTATCGAATAAGCAAAAGGTTATCGCCACTAAAACCGTTTTCCACATCGGACAAAAATAATAAAAAAAGAACGCCGTAATATCTTTTTTAAATCAAAACATGAACTTATAAAATTTTCCTAGATGTTTTTTCATTTTGGGAGAATTAACCCTGTCTGTTATCTACAAAGTTATCCACAGCTTGCTCTGTCATAAACCTTTATTGGTTAATAATTCACAGTCGTTTTCTTCATGGCCTTATGGCATGCTTACAAACAATTTAATGTTATTCAATTAGGATCCAATTTCACCATGGCTCAGATCCCTGAAAATCCACTTATTCTTGTAGATGGTTCTTCTTATTTATTCCGTGCATACCATTCGCCACCGCACCTTACTAACTCAAAAGGTGAAGCGACAGGCGCAATCTATGGCGTAGTTAATATGCTTAAGAGTTTGATCAAGCAATATGATCCGTCGCACATGGTGGTGGTATTTGATGCCAAGGGTAAAACCTTCAGAAATGATATGTACAGTGAATACAAAGCGAATCGTCCGCCAATGCCGGATGACTTACGCACACAGATCGCACCACTACATAACATTATTAAAGCAATGGGTTTCCCGCTGATTAGTATTGAAGGTGTTGAGGCTGACGATGTTATTGGTACCTTTGCGCGCATAGCGTCAGAGCAGCAGCGTCATGTACTGATCTCAACTGGCGATAAAGATATGGCGCAGCTTGTTAATGAACATGTTACGCTTATCAATACCATGACAGATAGCATTTCAGATCCAGAAACCGTGGTTGAGAAGTTTGGTGTT
Organism: Pseudoalteromonas sp. P80D2; assembly: GCF_036680945.1. Taxonomy (NCBI): domain Bacteria; kingdom Pseudomonadati; phylum Pseudomonadota; class Gammaproteobacteria; order Alteromonadales; family Pseudoalteromonadaceae; genus Pseudoalteromonas; species Pseudoalteromonas sp. P80D2. Next base: position 33,680 of record NZ_JAZDAR010000016.1, on the reverse strand, counting down.
GGCCCTGAGTTGATCATTGATTACCTTGCTTTAATGGGTGACAAGGTCGATAACATCCCAGGTGTTGATGGCTGTGGTCCAAAAACAGCAGTGAAATGGTTACAAAAATATGGATCATTGCAAGGTGTCATTGATCATGCTGGTGAAATTAAAGGCAAGATTGGTGAAAAACTTGCTGCTGCACTTGATCATCTGCCACTTAGCTATGAGTTAGCAACAATTAAGTGTGATGTTGAGGTTGAGTCAGATCTTGAAACCTTTAAGCTGCAAGAGCCTAATCGTGACGAACTGATTGCACTTTATGGTGAGTGTGAGTTCCGCCGTTGGTTAGCTGAACTACTTGATAACCCTAAAGACGCTGATACGCATTTAGATGTGCCAACTGAAGCTAACGAACTACCAAAAGTTGCTGATGCACACTACGAAACTATTTTAACTGAAGAGCAACTTGATACCTTAGTGGCGCAGTTAAATGACGCTGAATTATTTGCTTTTGATACTGAAACAACCAGCCTTGATTATATGCAAGCGCAATTGGTTGGTATGAGCTTTGCGGTTAAAGCCGGTGAAGCGGCTTATCTTCCTGTTGCTCACGATTACCCTGATGCGCCAGAACAATTAAGCTTAGAAACCGTAATGGCAAAAATTGGCCCAATCTTAGCTGACGAAAACAAAGCGAAAGTGGGGCAAAACCTTAAGTACGATAAAAGTGTGTTAGCAAATGCGGGCTTCGAGTTAAAGGGTATTAAATACGACACTATGTTGGAGTCGTATGTATTTAATAGTGTAGGCAGCCGTCATGATATGGACTCGTTGGCACTGAAATACCTAGGCCACAAAAATATCAGCTTTGAAGATATTGCCGGTAAAGGTAAAAAGCAGTTAACGTTTAACCAAATTGAGCTAGAAAAAGCAGCACCTTATGCTGCTGAAGATGCCGATATAACGCTACGTCTTCACCAAGTGTTATGGCCAAAAATTGATGCTGATAGCCAGTTGAAATCAGTATTCGAAGATATTGAGTTACCACTTGTCACAGTGCTTTCTGATATTGAGCGTACTGGTGTTGCAATTGATAGCAACATGCTGGCAGCTCATAGCCAACGTTTAGGCGAGCGCCTGTTAGAGCTTGAGCAAGAAGCTTATGATATTGCAGGTGAAAAATTTAACTTAGGCTCACCTAAGCAACTGCAAGCTATTTTGTTTGAAAAACTTGAGCTGCCTGTTATCAAGAAAACACCTAAGGGTGCACCTTCGACAGCAGAAGAAGTATTGCAAGAACTTGCTCATGATTATCCATTACCAAAAGTGATTATTGAGCACCGTGGTTTATCTAAACTTAAATCAACCTACACAGATAAACTTCCGCTAATGGTTGATGAGCGCACTAAGCGAGTGCATACCTCTTACCATCAAGCTGTAACAGCAACAGGGCGTTTAAGCTCAACGGATCCTAACTTACAGAATATTCCAATTCGTTCAGAAGAGGGGCGCCGTATTCGTGAAGCCTTTATTGCTGCACCTGGCCATAAAATTGTGGCTGCCGATTACAGCCAAATTGAATTACGAATCATGGCGCATTTATCACAAGATAAAGGCCTATTAACTGCGTTTGCGAATGGTTTAGATGTACACAGCGCAACCGCTGCAGAAGTCTTTGGGGTTAGCCTTGAAGAGGTTACCAGCGATATGCGTCGTAAAGCGAAAGCGGTTAACTTCGGTTTAATTTATGGTATGTCGGCGTTTGGTTTATCACGTCAGTTAGATGTACCACGCCATGAAGCACAGCATTATATTGATAAATACTTCGAGCGTTTCCCTGGCGTACTTGAGTACATGGAAACAACTCGTGAAAAAGCTGCTGATAAAGGATATGTAGAAACGATTTTTGGTCGTCGCTTACATTTACCGGAAATCAAAGCCCGTAACGGCGCTCGTCGCAAAGCCGCTGAACGTGCTGCGATCAACGCACCAATGCAAGGTACTGCTGCTGATATCATCAAAAAAGCGATGCTAAAAGTTCATCAGTGGGTGAACGCGCAAGCTGAAGGTTCAGTGAAGCTGCTAATGCAGGTGCACGATGAATTAGTGTTCGAAATTAAAGAAGAGTGTGTTGACGACTATAAAGCTGAAATTTGTAAGCTAATGTCTGAAGCCGCGACTCTTGATGTGCCTCTGATTGTTGAAGCCGACAGCGGTGACAACTGGCAACAGGCTCACTAATAGTCGCAATAGGTGAGAGCTGTCAGCTATCAGGTTAAAAGTTAGCGAGTTACAAGGGGAAAGTTAGAGCTGTCAGCTATCAGCCGTCAGCTTTCAGACTAAAAGTTAGCGATTTGCTTGACCGTTATAGCGTATTTATCTCGAATCTAGCTTCCAATTTAAGGGTCGCGGCATAAAGCCGCTGCTACAAGTAGGCGTGAAACTTGTTTCGCGCGTCTGACCGCTGAAGGCTGAAAGCTGATCGCTTCTATATATAGAACATCGCTTCGTGCGACCCGACTCACCCAAAAATAAATCATTACTCGTTAACTATAACCCCAACTCCTGCAACCGCTTTACGTGTTGACGATAAAGCTCAATAGGGTCAACTTCACGAAAGTTGTGTAAACCGATAAATTGATTAATCTCATCTAAGTGGTTCATTTCATAATCATCTTTGATGACATGACCTAAATGGCTGCTGCAGCGCGATACTAGGCCATCATCTTTGCCTAAAATAAGTAACGAACCAAGCAACATGGGCAAGTCGGTTGGGTCCAGTATATTGGTGAGTGCTGCTGTACCACTCCACGAAAAATAATACACCCCATTTTCGGCAACTAGCTGACCTTGCTCGCATTTATTTTCTGGTAAACCTTCAGGGTATTTTTGATTAAATGCATGAGCACCCTGTGTACTTAAGCTATTTAATGCACCCAGTGTGTTTTGTGGTAAGTCACTGTTACCTGATAGTAGTGAAATAACACCACCAAATGCATCAAATACTAATTGAGCAGCATGTTCTGCTTTAGAGTTTGCAGGTAGTTTTTGACTAATTAGATCTATAATGCCACTACCATAGTTTGCACCGCCAATACTGGTTACTGAGGCAATTAAATCTGGCCTGACTGAGGCAACATAGCGCACTGTTTGCGCGCCTTGGCTGTGGCCAATCAAATTTACTTTTTTTGCGCCAGTCAGTGCTAAAATTGCTTTTACGCGAGTGAGTAATTGTTCGCCCCTTACTTCAGAGCTATTAATAGCCGAGACCGCTGGCGTGAACACCAAGGTATCATCTTGATTGAGACTTGTTGCAACATTATAAAAATAATCTAGGCCGAGTAGGTTATCGAATCCCATTAGCCCATGAACTAAAATTACCGGATATTGTGTCGTTGTTTTTTTTGCATGGCAGTAGGGGGTCATTAAAAAAAGTAAGGTAGCAAATAAAATTAAGGGGATTTTTTTCATACCTTTTACTCTTCTACTGCAATTTTCATCACTAACAAGCCTTAAAAAAGCCTGATTTTTGCGTGCTGTTGATTCACTTTACCCTAAATTATGGCTCGCTGTAATGTTAACTTTAAGTAAACAAGAAAAGATGGTTTTAGTGTTTCGTTATATGTTTATCAATTTGTGTTGTTTCTGCGGTTATGCAATTTATTTTTAATCCGGTATTTGCTAAAGTCCGCGCCGTCCTCATCCTGTAGGACATCCTGTTGATGATGCATCTGAAAGGATGCAACGTATTGATAGCTTCTCCCCAGTTTGCTATAACGGCTCACTCCTTGTTGAGTGAGTCGCTTTTTCTTTCTCTTATCATACAATTCATTGCACAAATTAACGCAAGTGATACCATCAAAGTGATTCTTATTTACTTTCGAAGGAATGCGTTATGTTTAAATCTTTGGCAATTGCTGCCTTTTCATTATCGAGTATTTTAGTTGCCCCTTTAGCCAGCGCAAACTGGCAAGTTAATAATGAGCAAAGCAATGTGAGCTTTGTGTCTATCAAAAAGAATTCAGTTGCAGAAGCGCATCATTTCAAAAACGTGTCGGGTACACTTAACGAGCAAGGTCAATTTAAGTTGATGATCGATCTGACATCGGTTGAAACTCTAATCCCTATTCGCAATGAGCGCATGACCAAGTTGTTATTTGAGACAGCTAAATTCCCTAATGCAGTATTAACTGCTGATTTAAGCAAAGCGCTGTTAACGCTAAAACCAGGACAACATGTGCTTAAAGGTTTGAAAGCTGAATTAGACTTCCATGGCAACAAGAAAGAGCTAACAATTGATGTACTTGCCAATATGTCACCGAAAGGCGATGTTACTGTTTCATCGTTTACGCCGGTGATTATTAATGCAAGTGATTTCAAAGTAACAGAAGGTATTAGTGAGTTACAAAAACTTGCGGGTTTACCATCAATTGCAACAGCTGTTCCTGTGACATTTTCTTTGACGCTAGATAAAGAAAAATAATGCAATCACTTGCTGACTTAGAAGCCGCTCTTCAGGCACCCGATAAACCTTTTGATCAATGGCAGCCACAAAACTGTGGACAAGTGCCTATATTGATTGATGCGCAAGGGCGGTGGTTTTATGCCGGCAGTGAAATAAAGCGCGAGGCAATGGTTAAACTCTTTGCCTCTGTGCTTTGCAAAGAAGCAGGTAGTTATTTTTTAAAAACACCTGTCGAGAAAATGGCTATCACGGTCGATGATGTACCTTTTATTATTGTTGATTGGCGCTTTGAAGATACAGAGCAAGGCCGTGCGCTTTGTTGTGTTGATAATTTACAGCGCGCTTGGTTGGTTTCAGCAAAGCAACCACTATTACTGAGAGAATTTGAAGGTATCAGTGTGCCTTATCTTCAATTAGCACATGGCTTGGCTGCGAGGGTATCGAGAAATGTTTATTATCAGTGGGCCGAAATAGCCTGCTCAGACGAGCAGGGCTACTATATAGAATCATTAGCCAAGCGTTATTACTTGGCCTAAGCGATTAAGCTTCTGGTTGTTCGTCAGACTCAGGTGCTTGAGCTTCAATGGGCCCTAAGAACCACTCATCAAGCTTTTTAGCAACTTCAGGTAAGCCTGTGCCTTTTAGTGAAGAGAAGGCATGTACTGTAATATCACCATCTAAACTACTTAACTCACGACGAACTTGTAAAACTTGAGCTTTTCGCGCGCCCTGTTTTAGCTTGTCGGCTTTAGTTAATAGTGCCAGCACTGGAATTTCGCTGCCCACGGCCCAGTCGATTAAGTCACGGTCTAAATCTTTTAACGGGTGGCGAATATCCATCAAAACAACGATACCTTTTAAGCTTTGACGTTTTTGTAAGTATTCACCTAGTGACTTTTGCCATTTCTTCTTCATTTCGATAGGAACTTTAGCAAAACCATAGCCTGGTAAGTCGATAAGGCGTTTATCGGCATCAAGTTCAAAGGTATTGATCAGCTGAGTACGACCGGGTGTTTTAGAAGTACGCGCTAACTTTTGATCTGTTAACGTGTTTAAAGCACTTGATTTACCCGCATTAGAGCGACCAGCAAACGCGACTTCAATCCCCGTATCAGCAGGTAAGCGTGAGATATCAGGTGCGCTGGTAACAAAGGACGCAGTATTGTATTTGATACGAGATTTGAGCACAGGCTCTCCTAGTCTTTTATAAAAAATAACAAACAGTGGCTAATTTCCACTTAAGGCACGTATTTTATACTATTAAAGCAGCATTCAAAAGCGTATTTAAGCGTGCTAAATTGGCTTTAAATTAGGAAAATTACTAGGTATAAACTTAATCTAAGTCAAATCCCTATAAATTATGAGCTTAATGTGGGCAGAAAACGTGCCAGAGAATTTATTATCGTGTAGAATATAGAAATCACAACATCCATATTGTAGATGATACAGGGTCGGAAACAGAGAATTCACCATGAAAAAAATAGCACTATCTTTAACTATATTGCTTGGTACGTTGTCAGCAAGCAACGCAACAGCATTTGATGGCGATGTAAACGCAGGTAAAGAGAAATCGGCAACGTGTGCGGCTTGTCACGGCCCAGACGGTAATGCACCGGTTAATATCTACCCTAAAATTGCAGGCCAACACGCAGATTATATCTATAAACAATTACAAGAGTTTAAATTAGGTATGACATCTGGCGGCAAAGAAGGTCGTATGGATCCAGTAATGAGTGGTATGGCTATGCCGCTTAGCGATCAAGACATGAAAGACCTAGCAGCTTACTTCTCTTCTTTAAATATGTCTGAAGGTACAACACCTAAAGATGTAGTAGAAGTAGGTCAGCAGCTTTATAAAGCCGGTGATGCAGAGCGTGGTATTCCAGCATGTGCTGCGTGTCACGGTCCTCGTGGTAACGGTACATCACTAGCTAAATTCCCGAAAGTTTCGTTCCAACATCCAGAATACATCAAGTCACAACTTGAAAAATTCCGTGATGGTACGCGTAATAACGACTTAAACGGTATGATGCAAGACATCGCTAAAAAGCTAACAGACAAAGACATCGAAGTACTTTCAAAATACTTAGGTGGCTTACACTAAAGTCTGATTGCGGGTAGTAATACTCCGCAGTAATATGTGATTAGTGTGAAAAAAGCAGCGCAAGCTGCTTTTTTTGTATTTAAACCATGTCGAAATCTCCTACGCCTTTGTGAGACATTGTCCATACCGAGCTGTAAGCTAAATCTTATTTTTATTTCAATTTTATACATAACTCTTTGTTATTAAATAAGTTGAGCTTGTTGCAATATCTTATCTGTAAGAAAAATTATATAAATCAGTTGTAACAAAATTATTAATGAGTAAATTAACCACTGTCGCTGAGACAGCAAAAACAACATGGACAATGTAATAAGGAAAGTGACTGCGGCAAGTCTTTAGGGGTTGACACTGGTTAGGTGTCCTAAAGGAAATAACAAAAAAGCGTCAGGATTGACCGAGAATAATAAAAGCTCATGGAAGTTTAATAATAAAAACAAAATGGAATGCTACACGGAAGGTTAAAACAATAACAAAATGGATAAACAATAATAATAAAAATAATAAAGACTAAAAAGTCGAAGGGAGAAGTGTCCAGATAATTGGCGCTCAGATTAGTAGGCGGTAGAGATGTTTTCTCTACCGCCTTTTTATTTGTCCTGTTACAATAGCCACCGTTTGTACTAAAAGTATGAAAAGTGCGCAGTTCGTCAAGTTGACCAACCACATCCGCACATCGAATTCTTCTGGTTATGCCAGCATTACAATGCCACAAAGGCGTTGTGCACAACCTCTTAAGTGAGATGATCAAGATATGAGTAGAAAGAAAAAGTCGCGTAAAATTCCATCGAATGGTCCTGTACGTCTAAGCAAAGAAAAGCTTAGAGAGATGCGCGCGTTAAAAGAGCAGCGAGTTAAAAAGACCAAAGGTGCTAAACCTGGGTCTCGAAATGCACCTGATGCACAAAATGCAGAAAACACTGCTGCAAACAATCAACCGAAAGATAAGCGTGTTGGTAGTAAAAAGCCGGTTTCTTTAGTTGCGCCTAAGGCTGAGCCGAAAGTTGAAATGAAGCGCAACTTAAAACCTATGGTTGAGCTTAAGAAAGTGGCTGAGCCTGAACTAACGCCAGAGCAAGAGTTAGAAGCGCTAGAGAATGACGAGCGTCTACTTAAGCTGGTTGAGCGTCATGAGCGCGGTGAGTTATTAACAGGTAAAGATGCTAAGTACTTCAATAGCCGTATTGCTCGCCACCAAGCACTGTGTGAGTTATTAGGCATTGAAGATGAAGACGAGTACGAAGATGACTTTGAAGATGATTCATACGATGAAGGTGAATCTGACTTCGATAAGTATTTATCTGATGACTTAGCCAATGAATGGTTTGATGACGAAGATGAGGATGAGCGATGAGCACAACCTTGATTATTGCCATTGTAATTGGTGCGGCAATTATCGCAGGGCTTGCGTTTTATGCAGGGCAACTTCTGTATAAACTAAAAGAGCAAAATAAGCTTATCGCCAAGAAGCAAGTTGAGCATGAGCAAAAGCTTGCGGCATCAAAAGCAAAGCGTAATGCAAAGCTAGCCGATAGCATTCATTTAATTGCCCGTGCAATGAATGAAGAGCAATGTGAGTTCTCAGAAGGCTGCTTACGTATTTGGGTGCTGATCTCTCAATACAGCTTTGCAGAAGAGTTTGAGCTAAGTGAGCGTTACCCAGGCATATTTAAAATGTACGAAGTTGTAAAAGATATGCCAACGCACGATGCCCGTAAGAAATACTCTAAAAAAGAGATTTTTAAAATGGACACCGCTCGCTGGCGTGCTGAAGAGCAGCATAGCGATGAAATCAAAGCGGATTGTGCACGTATAATTGAAGAGTTTAAAGCCGCTCCAGGCAGCGAAAACGTAGTATTTAATTAAGTTGACGTATCTTTGAATTAAACAAAATAAAAAGCAGAGCCTAGGCTCTGCTTTTTGTTGGGCTAGATAACTCGTGAGAAACGAGTTTGCTTGATTTGTTGTTGTAGGTGCGCATCAAAGCACATACAAATAATACGAATAAATAAATTACCGCGAGCTGTTACTGTGATCTTATCTTGGCTAACAGACACCAAGCCATCAGCTAGTAATGGGTCGAGTGCCTGTAGTGCCTCGCAGAAGTAGCTGGCAAAGTTAATATTAAACTGTTTTTCGATTGCTGGAATATCCAGCTCAAACTGGCAGATCAATTGTTTGATCACTGCGGCACGTAATGTATCGTCATCAGTTAAAGCAACACCTTTACAGATTGCACTGCCATAGCCTTCTTGCACAGCTTTGTAATAGTGCTTCAACTCTTTTTCGTTTTGTAAAATGGCATTGCCTATTTGCGAAATCGATGACACACCCAAACCTAATAAGTCACATTGGCCATGCGTTGTGTAACCTTGGAAATTACGGTGTAATTGACCTGCGTTTTGTGCAATTGCTAGTTCATTGTCTTTACGGGCAAAGTGGTCCATACCAATAAACTGATAACCCGCCGCTAACATCTGCTCAAGGGTATTTTTGAACATAGTGAGCTTATCGCCCGCAGATGGTAAGTCAGCATCTTTAATTTTACGCTGAGCAGCGAATCGATCTGGTAAATGGGCATAGTTAAATACCGACACGCGATCAGGGTTTAACTCTATCAGCTGTGTAATCGTCTCTTTAAAGCTCTCAGGTGTTTGCAGTGGCAAACCGTAAATCATATCGGCATTAATAGATTTAAAGCCAAGTTCACGAGCCTCACTAATCAAGCCTTTTACAGATTGCACGCTTTGCGGGCGATTAACTGCCAGTTGCACATCATCATTGAAATCTTGAATACCAAATGAGACACGATTGAAGCCAAGCTGACGTAGGTGAACTAGCATGCCATCAGCTAAAGAACGAGGGTCAATCTCAATACCGCGCTCGGCATCATCAGCAAAATTAAAATGCTGCTCAACCAATGCCATTAAACGGCTCATTTGCTCTGCCGATAAGAACGTTGGCGTTCCACCCCCTAAATGCAGTTGCTCAACGTTATAATCGGCAAAAAGCGTTGCTTGCTCAGCAATTTCAAGCGCTAAATTATCTAGATATAAATCGGCTTTAGATTGATGACGAGTGATGACCTTATTACAACCACAGTAATAACAAAGCTGACTGCAAAAAGGGATATGGATATACAAGGATAAAGAACGGCTTTTCGACGCCGCAATCGCGTTAATCATATCTTGTTGGTTATAACCATCAGCTAAAGACAATGCTGTTGGGTAAGATGTATATCGAGGCCCAGAAATATTGTACTTGTTGATCAGAGATTGATCCCAGCTTGGTAAATTTATCACAGTCAGCACTCCGCAATTGATTGAGCGGCTATTTTAACGAGTTTAGTGATTTAGCTATTTGATCTAGAACAATGTCGGAGGCTAGAAACTAATCGGCATGCTTTAAGGTCGTTGTAAAAACAAAGAGTTTACTATTTGAGCAGTTGATTTAGTGATTGTTAAAATAAAGGGTTTTGCTAGTGACAAGGTTACAAAAACTTTTTATACTGCATCCCGCTTTAGTCAGTTAAACCTGCTAAACGCATCAAAAAATTTAGCTTTCGCTAATACAATGGCCCCTTAGCTCAGTTGGTTAGAGCACACGACTCATAATCGTTAGGTCCCCAGTTCAAGTCTGGGAGGGGCCACCATTTTCTTACTGTAAAAATCCAAAATTAAAGCTTACAGCTGTTTTTATAGCTGCGTTCCACCTCTTTTTAATCTTTAAAATTCTACGAAATAAAATTATTTTTAATTTTTTAAAAATATTTTGTCAGGTTTTCTGTGTTTGTCTCGTCTATAGCTGCAAATGACACGAAGTTGTTCTATTCGGTGGTAGCAATAGGCAGTGTCTTGTGTATCTATTTTTACGAAAAGGACAAACTCATGACGACTACAACATCAACTGTGAATACGCTAAAACTTGATTCAGCAAATGCACCATTTAGTGATGCGGCTGTTTGGTTAAAAGAAGGGTGGGGGCTATTTAAAAAAGCACCGTTTAAACTTTTTTTACTTATGACGCTGTTCGCTATTGTGCCTGGTTTAGTGCAGTTATTGCCTGCACCTACAGGTTTAACCGTATCTAAATGGTTAGCGCCTATGTTAATGGCAACGGTGTGGCCTTTATTGTTTAACTTGAATAATCAGCAAGGTTTTTCATTTAAGCATAATGCAACATGGGCGAAGTGGGGGCGAGTTGCCGTGTGGTCAGTTGTTGGTATTTTACTGGCGCTGGTGCAATTTGCAGTAGGGAGTGCTTTGATTGGTAGTGAGCAGCTATCGGTTTTATTGTCAGGTCAGTTTGTTGATGTTGAACGCTGGCGCGTAGGGGTCATGTTTGTGTCAATTGTTCCTGTAAATATGCTGCTTATGTTTGTGGTACCTCTGTTACTTTTAAACAATGCTTCGCTTAGTGACGCTGTTAAAGGAGGCATTACAACGGCACTCAAGGTGATTAAACCATTAAGCATGCTTTGTTTGATTAATATGCTTGTTACCTTTACTGCCCCTTATAGTCTTTTACCTATGTTGTTGGTAGGGCCGGTATTAGCATGTACCTACTTTTGTGCCTATAATCGTTTGTTCAAATAATAATAAAAACATGGAAGTACAGTGAAAGCTGATGTTCAAATAAACACATTGCTGAATGAATACGCGCCGCTGTTGGCGCGTGTTGCTGCAACCTACGAGATCAATCTAGCGCTACAAGATGAGCTAATTCAAGAGATGTCGCTGGCTGTTTGGCGCGCTTTTGAAAGTAATGACTCACCACCCGATGTTGCCTTTCGGGGCGATGCCAGCATAAAAACCTATATTGCCCGAATAGCTCACAATAAAGCGGTTGATCATGTGATAAAAGAGCAAAACCGCAAAGAGGTGGCAAGCTCTGAAAGTATTGATTACACCCAAGCCTTAAGTGCGCATAAGTCACCAGACGACAGTTTAGATTTAATGGCTGCCCTTCGTAAATTAACGCTGAAATATCGGCAGGTGCTTGCTTTACAGCTTGAAGGGTTTAATCAAAGTGAGATAGCTCAAACGCTGGGACTGTCTGAAGATGCTGTTGCTAAACGTGCAAGTAGAGCAAGACAGCAAATTGCGAGCCTAATGGAGTAAATAAAGTGGATAAATTCGAAGCAGATGATCAATTAGCTAAGTGGCAGCAGGCATTTGTGCAAGCAACGCCGAAAGTGGATAGTGCAGCGTTAATAGCACAAACGCAAAAGTCGCGAACTAAGTTAAAGCTAAAAGGGTTAATCGACTCATTTTTAGGTGTTGTGGTAACCGTATTTTGTATTTACGCCATGTTATTTGAGGTAAAAAACACCTATGAAACCATTATGTTTGCGCTATTAGTGCCTATTCCTCTAGGTTTTGGAATTTGGTCATACCGTTTAAGACGAAAGCTTTGGCGAGCAGAAACGCTAGACGTCAATGCAATGCTTAATTTTAAAGAGAATCAGCTGAAGCACCAAGTTCATTACTGGCGTGTGAGTTTTATTGGCTGCGTTGTGCTTTGGTGCGCTTTGTTAATCGTTGCCTTGTTTAATATGGTTATGTTTAAAACATACAACCTATGGCTCATCCAGCTGGGTATAAATGGTATTATCGTGCTGGCTGTTTATGTACGCTATAAAAAACTAAAAGCACAGCTAGCTGTAGCGCTTGAGAGTATTCAAGCGATGCGCTGATGAGCGGCGTTGCTACTTGAGGTGGCCAAATTGTGTTTATAGTGTGGAAGTATTGTGCTTATACAATAAAGATGCCTCCCGACCTATAGTAGAGCGCCCTGTAACTGGCTAAAAATACACCTATGTCAATACTGAGATATAGGGAGTATTTATGACACATGTTGTGAAATGTTTGCTTTTATCGATCATTATGCTGAGCTTAGTTGCCTGTGGTGACAGTGGCTCAGACAATCAAGAAACAGTGAATTCGGCGCCTATTGCGATTGCAGGGGGCGATCAAAGTGTCGAAGCGGGCACATTGGTTACGTTAGATGGCTCATCAAGTAGTGATGAAGATGGTGACACGTTAACCTATCAATGGTCTTTTGTTAGCGTACCTTCGGACAGCTCCGCCAGTCTTACAAATGCAACCAGCGTATCTGCTACTTTTACTACAGATGTAGCGGGGAGCTACCAAGTACAGCTTGTTGTAAGCGATGGTGAAGACACAAGTAGTGCAGATACGGTTACTATCACGGCAAGTACCACTAGCGTTGAAAATACAGCACCTGAAGCCAATGCTGGTACTGATCAAACTGTTGAAACGGGCACGCTCGTCACTTTAAATGGCGCGTCGAGTAGTGATGACGATGATGACACATTAACTTATCAATGGTCTTTTGTAAGTATTCCATCAGGCAGCGAAGCAACCCTCTCAAATGCAACGAGTGTCTCTGCTACTTTTACTGCAGATAGCGATGGCGACTATGAAGTACAGTTAATAGTGAATGATGGGGCAGAGTCGAGCAGTGCAGATACGGTGACTATTACTGCATCATCGACAGCTGCAACTAATACCGCACCCATAGCGGAAGCGGGCGACAGTCAAAGCGTTGAAACTGGAGCAGAGGTGACCTTAGATGGTTCATCAAGTAGCGATGAAGACGGCGATACACTTACTTATCAATGGTCATTGTTATCAACTCCGACAGACAGTGAAGCCGAATTAACGAATGCAACAACGGTATCCCCCTCATTCACAACTGATTTAGACGGTGTTTATACCATTCAATTAATCGTTAATGATGGCTCTCAAAATAGTACTGCTGATACGGTAGCTATTACAGCGACCACGAGTACATCATCTGCAGATACCATTACTATTTTAGACTACAACCCTTCAGGAGCAGCAGAAGGAGATACTGACAACACAGGTGAAGATGAAGACGACCTTGTTGAAAATGCTAGCTTTGATGGCACTGTCGTTATTAGTTATGCCGATACCAGCGTATCGGTAACAAATCCGTTTGAAGACAATGGTGTTGAGATTAGCGTTGATGGTGCTGATGTGACTGTAGTGGCAACCATCTCGGGAGTTGCGTATGACGTCGCAGGCTCGAGCACTGAGGGGTCATTAAAGATCTACAGCGATAATAAATTTCAACTGGGTTTATCAGATCTTGAGCTTGTAAATAGCGATGGCCCTGCCATTAATATTCAATCTAAAAAAACGGTGTTTGTCATTTTAGAAGGTGAGAGCTCTCTTATCGACGGTACAACGTATTCAGATATCCCTGACGATGAAGACGCTAAAGCGACCTTCTTTAGTGAAGGGCAACTCATTTTTAGTGGCTCAGGTGAGTTAACCGTGACGGCTAATTACAAGCACGGTATTGTCAGTGATGATTATATCCGTGTACGTGATGGCAATATTATTGTGACTGACGCAGTAAAAGATGCCATTCATACCAATGATTATTTTATTGCTGATGGCGGTAGTTTTACGCTGGCAGCACAAAGCGACGGTATTGATGCATCTGAGGGCTACATTATTATCAATGATGGAGTCTTTAATATTGACGTGCTAGATGATGGTATTGCTGCATCTTATGATATTAGCGAAGAAGACGAACCAGATGAGTCAATTACTCCTAATGTAACGATTAATGGCGGCACTTTTACGATAACAACCTCAGAAGGAGAAGGAATTGAAGCGAAAAGTGAAATAACCATTAACGATGGGCAATTCGAGATCAACGCTTATGACGATGCCATAAATGCTGGCGATATGATTTATATTAATGGCGGTCAGATCTACGCGTATAGCAGTTCAAATGACTCGGTTGACTCAAATGGTGAAATTACTATCACCGGTGGTGTTCTGATAGCGATTGGTAGCAGTGTACCAGAGGCAGGGATCGATGCAGATAGCAACACGATTAAGTTCACAGGGGGCACAATTCTTGGGCTCGGTGGAACCACAAGTTTACCAAGCTCAACCGAAAGCACGCAAAATAGCATCGTGCTCGATGGGGTAGCCAAAGATAGTATTTTACATATTCACTCAGAATCACAAGACGAAGCGCTTACTTTTTTAGTGCCTAAACAAGTTGCGACTATACTTTATTCAAGTGCCAAATTGAGCTTGTCTGAGAGCTACGATATTTATGTTGGCGGCAGTGTGAGTGACGGTGAAAGCTTTAATGGTTTGTATACTTCAGGGGAGCTCTCAATAGACGGAGCTAGTTTGTCAGAGTCATTTACTCTTACTGATGTTGTTACTCAGTTAGGAGGGCAAACTGGCCCAGGTGGTGGCGGTGGTCGAGGCGGCCCCGGCGGTTAGTGATTTATAATTAAGCCTGCATTTAGTGCAGGCTTAATTTTTACTGGCTTATAATGACTTTGACTATTTGTAACCGTTCGGGTTATTGCTTTGCCAGCGCCATGTATCCTGCATCATCTCATCGATACCACGCTCTGCTTGCCAGCCAAGCTCTTTTAACGCTTTTTCTGGAGCTGCGTAGCAAGCTGCAATATCGCCCGCTCGACGCGGCGAAATTTGGTAAGGTACGGCTTGACCGCTGGCTTTCTCAAAAGCGGTAACCATCTGCAGTACTGAATAACCATTACCTGTGCCTAGGTTAAATACGTGCGCACCTGTATCACTTGCAATTCGGTTCAGTGCTTTTAAGTGACCTAATGCTAAATCGACGACATGGATATAGTCACGAACACCTGTACCATCTACAGTATCGTAGTCATCCCCAAATATACCTAGCTTTTCTAGCTTACCCACAGCGACTTGCGAAATATAAGGTAATAAGTTGTTAGGAATACCATTTGGGTCTTCACCAATAAGACCAGATTCATGTGCGCCGACAGGGTTAAAGTAACGTAAGATAACAAAGGCAAAGCGTTCATCTGATTTCGCGATATCTTGCAGCATCATTTCAACCATAAGCTTTGATGTGCCATACGGGTTAGTCGTGCCGCCAACTGGGAAATCTTCGCGAATTGGCAGGCTTGCAGGGTCACCGTATACGGTTGCTGATGAGCTAAATACTAACTTAAACACGCCAGCATCACGCATAGCATCAACCAGAGTCAGCGTACCTTGTACGTTGTTTTGATAATACTCGATAGGTTTTACAACCGATTCACCAACCGCTTTTAAACCAGCGAAGTGAATAACACTATCAATTGTGTGTTCACTGAAGATTTTGTCTAAGCAGGCTCTATCTAAAATATCACCTTGATAAAACGTGACGCCTTTGCCTGTTATTTTTTTTACGCGAGCCAATGACTCATTTGATGAATTGCTTAAGTTATCGAGTACAATAACGTCAGTGCCTTGTTGTAATAACTCTAATACGGTGTGAGAACCGATGTATCCGGCTCCGCCGGTGACTAAAATGGTCATAAAATATCCATGAACTATACCTGGTTGAATTAGCCTTATTTCATCACATTTCGGCCTAAATTACATGAATTAATTGTGATTTACGGCGATAAAGCAAAAACATGAATCGCTTGTTTTTGATTACATTTTGCACCATATTGGTTACACCTAAGTGTTTAGATATTAAGCTATAGTTAATTGTCAGCAGCTAAAATTTAATCATTAGCTATACCTGTTAAGTGGAGAAACAGATGAATACAGTAAAAAAAGTTGCCTTAGCAATGGTTGTTGCACTACCTGCTTTTGCTCACGCAGGAGAAGCAAAAGTTAAATGGCATGACTTTAACGATTACCGCGATGTTCGCCCCGGAAACAACTCACCAAAAGGTTCATTTCATAAGAACGTGGCGAAGAATTTTGAAAAACACTTTAATAAACTTGCTGAAAAGTTACCTGAAGGCTACACCTTCAATGTTGAAGTGACTGAGCTCGACCTAGCGGGTGATGTGCGTTTTGGTACCATGAATGAACTACGTATCGTTAAGCCAATTTATTTTCCGCGTATCGACCTAAATTATTCGATTACCGACAAAGACGGTAAAGTGATAAGTGAAGCAAACGATGTAAAGCTTAAAGACATGGGCTTTATGGATCGCATGAAAATGGGGCGCGATGAAGCCTATTATTACGACAAGCGCTTAATCACTGATTGGTTTGAAGATGAGTTACTGCCGTCGTTAAATTTGGGTGAATGATAGCTGTCAGTTTTAAGTTGAGCTGTGTTGTTTGTGGGTCTTGTGAAAGACCTATATCGTGGGAGGCGTTTAACGCCGAAAAACAATACTCGGCCAAAGCTGCTCCCACATGTAGGCGTGAAATTTATTTCGCGCGATAGCCTCTATTTACAATAAATAAAATAGAGGCTTCTACGTTACTTAAACGTCGCTAACAGTTGTAGTAACTGTTGCAGTTTAATAACGGTTTTTTTCAGTTTTTCTTCGTCCATACCGTCGTTGCTTAAGCTTTCTACATCAGCAGCAACATCGAGAACGTAAGGTTTAAAGCGTTTTGCTTCAAAATCAAAGCCAGCATCTTTTGCAAATAAGGCTTTGAATTTGCCATGGCCTTGCTGCTGTAAATCATCTAATTTTTTATCAGCATCAAGTGCCTGACGATAAACGATTTTTAGGTTAGCATTGAGTTGTTCAATAATTGAATCCATTTTTTTCCTAAAGCTTTAGACTGCAATGCCGATATAGTACGTGGATTGTCATAAAAAGTCAGGTAATGAACTATGAATATATCAGGATCAAGCTTACCAGCGATGAGTGGCGGTGGTGAAAGCGCAGAAGTTTACAGCGCATCGCTTGCTAAAAAACAGCAAAAGGCTGATGGTGCTGCGGCACTTGCACTTATCGAAGGCGCAGCAATGAACACCAGTGCTGCACAAACACCTGCTAAGTCGGTAACTGCGACACTAGGTAACAACGTAAACGTATACGTTTAGCTACAGTATATTGAGATCGATAGGCGTTTTACTTTTTTCGCCGCCGATCTCGCGCACCAGCTTAGGAACTAAGAACCCCGGCAATGCTGCCAGCATAGCCGTTACGATTTCCCGTGCCTGACTCTCAGCTATGTCAAAATGGCTAGCACCCTCAACTTTATCGAGTAGATGTAAGTAGTAAGGAAGTATATCTGCCTCAAACAGAGCCTCACTAAGTGCAACTTGCGACTCGACAGAATCATTCACATCTTTTAGTAACACCGCCTGATTTAATAACGTAACCCCTGCAGCTTTTAACTTTTGCATGGCCATTTTAAAGTCATCATCAATTTCGTTAGCGTGATTGATATGGTTTATAAACACCACTTTTAACGGTGATGCAGCAAGGCGTGCACATAGCTCATCGGTAATTCTTGCAGGGATCACCACAGGTAAGCGGCTGTGAATACGCATGCGTTTAATTTGCGGAAGTTGCTCTAACTCATCCATAAACCAACTAACAGCATCGTCTTTGGCCATCAATGGATCGCCACCACTTAATATGACTTCGTTGATGTTGCTGTCTGCTTTTATGTAAGCCAGTGCGTCAATCAAGCTGCGTTTGTTTAATTGGTTTTCTTGATAAGGAAAATGGCGTCTAAAACAATAACGGCAATTTACAGCACAGCCGGTTTTAAACATCACTAAAACCCGAGAGCGATACTTGTGTAACAAACCAGGTTGGTTGTTATCTTGCTCTTTTAGAGGATCTTTGTCGTAACCTGTTTTTGCTAAAAACTCTTGGTGTCTTGGCATCACTTGCAGCAAAAGAGGGTCGTTTATGTCGCCATAACGCATTTTTTTGATAAAAGGCAGTGGCACGCGGACAGGAAAAAGACTGCGTGCTTTGAGGTCTTTTTCGTCTACTTTGCTTGATAATCCTAGCATTTCTAGCAAGCGTTCAGGACAAGTGACAACATTTGCCAATTCTTTTTGCCAGTTTTTATGCAAATTTACTTCATTTCTTTGTATCATTGACACGTAGATTACTCGAAATTATTTAGACAGAGGAAACGATGGCGAATTATAGCACCAATGAGTTCAAGGGCGGCCTAAAAATTATGTTAGACGGCGAACCTTGCAGCATCTTAGAAAATGAAATGGTAAAACCAGGTAAAGGCCAGGCGTTTAACCGTGTTCGTATTCGTAAACTTATCACAGGTAAAGTACTAGAAAAAACATTCAAGTCAGGTGAATCAGTTGAAGGTGCAGACGTAATGGATACAGATTTAGCGTATCTATACACTGACGGTGAGTTCTGGCACTTCATGAACAACGAAACATTTGAGCAAATCGCTGCTGACGAAAAAGCGCTTGGCGACAATGCAAAATGGTTAGTTGAAAATGACGTTTGTACAATCACGCTTTGGAACGGTAGCCCAATCGCTGTGACTCCACCAAACTTCGTTGAATTAGAAATCACTGAAACAGATCCAGGTCTAAAAGGTGATACAGCGGGTACTGGCGGTAAACCAGCAACATTAAGCACAGGTGCTGTTGTTCGTGTTCCTCTATTCGTACAAATCGGCGAAGTGATCAAAGTTGATACTCGTAGCGGTGAATACGTGAGCCGTGTTAAGTAATAGGCTTTGTTAAGCAATTTATTATAAAATCCCAGCTTCTGCTGGGATTTTTTTTGGGAAACACTTTATGTCTAATGTCCTCTGGCAACCAAGCGCCGATATTGAAACTTTACGCCACCGTGCCGCTATCATCCGCCGTATTCGCGAGTTCTTTTATGATCGTGATGTTATGGAGGTTGAAACGCCAAGCTTAAGTGCGGCCAGTGTAACCGATGTGCATTTAGCGACATTTAGTACCGAGTTTGTTGGTCCTGGTCATGCTGGTGGCTTACCACTTTATTTGCAAACTTCCCCTGAGTTTGCCATGAAGCGTTTACTTGCTGCAGGCTCTGGGGCTATTTTCCAGCTATGCAAAGCCTTTCGTAATGAAGAGGCGGGTAGTCATCATAATCCTGAATTTACAATGCTTGAGTGGTATCGTCCGGGTTTTGATGAATTTGCGCTTATGGATGAAATGGATGAGCTTATGCAATTAGTGCTTGGCGTAGAAAGCGCAGAGCGACTCACATATCAGCAAGCCTTTATGAACGCCTTAGGTGTTGATCCTTTAACTGCTGATATCAGCACATTGCAGCAACTAGCAACAGAGCAGGGCTTTGCCGATATTGCGGCGAATGAAACGCACCGCGATACCTTGTTGCAGCTATTATTTTGTATGAAGGTTGAACCAACGATTGGCCAAGAAAAGCCTTGTTTTGTTTATCATTTTCCTGCATCGCAAGCCGCTCTTGCGCATATTTGCCAACATGATGAGCGAGTCGCAGGGCGCTTTGAGTTATATTTTAAAAATATGGAACTGGCAAACGGCTTTAATGAGCTGACCAATGGCAAAGAGCAAGCAGCTCGTTTTAGTGAAGATAATCAATATCGTGAAGCAAATGGCTTAAAGCAAGTGCCAATGGATGAGCGTTTAATAGCTGCACTAGAGCATGGCTTACCACAATGTGCGGGTGTCGCACTGGGTATTGATCGACTCATTATGCTGGCAATGAATAAACAAAAGATTAAAGACGTACTCGCCTTTGATGTTGAAAGGGCTTAACTTATTTGGCTCTAGGCTCTAGGCTCTAGGTGTTTGGGTGCTAGATAAAAAACCTAGCACCCTATTGCTTATAACTCGTAAATAAATGTCACACCGGCAACCATAGGTTCGCCAAGCTGTGTGTATGTATGAGTGGTGTAACCGTCTAATGGATCGTTACCAAACTCAAAACCACGAGTCGGTACGTCTTCGTCAAATAAGTTACGTGCCCATGCATTAATGCTCCAATTATCACTTTCATAACCAAATGAAGCATTCACTAAATTAGTGCTTGGTGCTTGTGAGTTATGGCTGTCAGAGAAGTAGTAATCGTCTTTGCCTTCTACACCAATTGATGCATAAAGTGCTGGCGTAAAGTTATAACGCGCAGTGAATGCATATTGGTATTTAGGAGCTTGTGCTTGATCTCGACCATCTTGATCTAGGCCTGATTGCGCAACAAAGTCATTGATTTCTGTATGTAGATAACCTGCACTACCCGTTAGTAGTAAATTGTCAGTAGCTTGGAAGCTGCCTTCAATTTCTAAACCATAGTTTTCGCCAGAGCTGGCGTTATCGATATAACCTGTGAATTTTTGGCCTTCAACTTGCCACGATTTTAGCTGCATATCTTCACGGTACATGTAGAAAGCGGCAAGACGTAACACAAACTTATCGTCCAAAGAGCTGCCTTTCACACCAAACTCACCGCTCCATAGGTATTCAGGGGCAAATGATGTGTGATTAGCAAAGAAATCAGCATCTAGGTTTAAGCCTTCGTCTTTTGCTTTTGCTAAAGCTTCAGAGTTAATACCGCCAGCTTTATAGCCACGAGTAATGCTGGTGTAGATCATGGTGCGATCAATGACTTGGTATTCAAGTGCAAGCTTACCGCCCACCATGACATCATCGGTTTCTTCAATAAAACCGTTGTTGTCGGTGTAGTCGCCCTGATACTGCTCAACACGTAAACCTGTGATTAAGGTTGTTTTTGGGCCGATAGGTGTTGCTAATTGACCGTATGCAGCAATATTGCTGGTTTCATAAGTTGATGCAAATGGTTGCGCAAGCCAAGTGTATTGACGTTCTAAGTCAACTTCGCGGCCTTGATAGTAAATGCCTGCGACCCACTCACCAGATTTACCACTAAATTGCAGCTCAGCCGCTTGATCTTGGCGATCGCGAAAGTAAGCATCTGTTGAGCTATAACCCCAATCATGTAAGCCAGCGGCACATAATTCAGGTTGGGCTTCATCATTACACACCCAGTCTTCGTCATAGCTGTATAACAGCTCGCTGTCGATACCAGATAGGTTTAAGCTAACATCAAAAAAGTCAAAGCCGGTGTATATGTTTGCTAGGCCAACCGCAATGCTTTCTTGGTTGTCTTGGCCTGGCTCATCAGCAACACTGTAACGGCTGTTATCTAGTGTGAATGCGTCATAGCCGTTATTTATATCGATGTAATGTACATTCAGTTCAGTACGCAGATGATCGGTCAATTGGCTGTGTAACTTAAAGCGAGAAACAAGCTCATCTTGTTGCTGGGTATCTTCACCTAAATAACGGTTTTCAACATAGCCATCCGATTCACGTTGATAAATGCTGGCGCGTACTGCTGTGTCGTCAGTAATACCCGTACCTGCGGCTATACCTGCTTCATAGCTGTTGTAGTTGCCAGCACCTAATTGTATTTTCACACTTGGGTCAAGAGTGGGTGTTGCAGATTCCATTTGAATCATGCCAGCTAAGGCATCAGCACCAAAGCGAGTCCCTTGTGGGCCGCGATAAATTTCAACTTGGTCGATATCAAATAACAGTGAACTGCCGCCTAAACCAGAGTAGTTAATACCGTCGATCACTAAGCCAACCGAAGGATTAATAGGGTCAACAAACTGTGAGCGTAAACCAACACCACGAATTTGCACGAAACGACCACGAGATGCACCAGAGGTAAAGTTTACATTCGCTGCACTAGCAAGCATCTCATCTAAAAACTTTGCACCACGTTGATTGATTTCATGATCAGAAAACAAGCTTGCGCTGGCACTAAGGGTTTGAATGCTTTCTCTTTTGAAATCACCGGTAACTTCAATCGTTTCTAGATCACCGTCTTCAGCGTAAGCAATTGAAGATGCTGCGAATAAAGGCAGGATGGCAGCAGATAATAATGATAAACGTCGTTTCATGCGGATTCTTAACTCCATTTTCGGGACTGCTATTCTAGCAACCTAGCTAGCCAAATGGCTATAAAATCAATTTTTATGGTATAAACGCAGGCAATTATACGTAAATTGATTAGGAATACGACTATGACCTTTAAAGTAGACTTTAAAGTGCGTGATTATGAGTGTGATTTACAAGGCATTGTTAATAACAGTGTTTATTTTAATTACCTAGAGCATGCTCGCCATGAGTTTTTACATGCTCAAGGTATCGACTTTGCAAAGCTAGCAAGAGAAAAAGTAAACCTGGTCGTGCTGCGAAGCGAAATGGATTACAAGGCATCACTAGTGCCGGGCGATGAGTTTTACGTTGCAGTTGAGCCTGAGCGTATCAGCCGTTTAAAGTTTGCTTTTAGGCAAACGGTGTATCGTAAACATGACGATAAAGTGATGCTGCAAGCTTTGGTGATTGGCACGTCGGTAAATGAAAAAGGTCGTCCTTTTTTACCAGAAGAAGTCGATAACTTATTCAAATAGTCTGCGTTGTTATTTAAAAAGCTAACTTAGAACAATTTTTTACAGATAAAACATGTTTTTTTAACGATCAATTGCGTTAAATGTTGTTATTATTACTACATTGAAATTTGAATCGTAAAAAAATATGAAGTTAGTAGCCTTGCCCCTCCTTTTAGTATTATTTTGCATGGGCTGCTCATCGACAGGGACAGTCACTAGTGAGCAATTAAAATATACACAGTGGCAATTATCAAAAGTGAATGGTTTAGCCATTCCTGTATCCCAAACAGCCTCGCTGCGTTTTATCGAAGCGATGCAGGTTAACGGCTTTGCTGGCTGTAATAAATTTTTTGGTGAAGGTGCGCTCAGCGAAGATACGCTAACAGTAAATAAGTTAGGTATGACGCGTAAATCTTGTGGTGAGCAAGTTGATGCGCTTGAGCAGCAATTACTGTCAACGCTAAAAGAAGGTGCGGCCATTACTTTAACTGCTGAGCAACTGACCTTGCAAGGTGAGCACCACTTTACCTTCATTGCAAAAAACTAAAGTAGCTGAGCTTGCAGCAAATTTTTAACTGACGTACACTCAGGGCGTTTTAAAAGAAACGAATTTATACTTGTCGGAGTGCCTTTAATAAGGCTGAGATCGCGAAAGCGGGATCCGTGAACCTGATCAGGCTAACACCTGCGTAGGGAACAAGCTGCCTCACTGGGCGCTTGTGCGCCAAATTTTTGGGGCATAAGCGGTACAGGCTGCACTAGTAAGCACTTAGCTTATTGACGATCCAATGGCGTTTGCCACTCTCTATTGCATTTGCAATATCTGACAAGACAACCCTTAAAGCAATGAGGTAAGTCATGTCAAACACAACAACTAAACCATCTCGCCGCGAAGTCCGTGCGGCTGCATCAGATTATATTTATAACTTAACGGGGCAACCGTTTCCTAATTCTCATAAAGTTTATGTAGAAGGTACACAAGACAATGTACGAGTAGGGATGCGTGAAATCACCCTCAGCGATACCTTCATCGGTGGTACAGAAGAAAACCCAGTATTTGAGCCTAACGCGCCAATTCGTGTTTACGATACCTCGGGCCCATACACTGACCCAGATTTTCAACTTGATGTGCGCAAGGGTCTTGAGAAATACCGTGAAAAGTGGATTGAAAGCCGCGGCGACACTGAAATTTTAGACTCAGTGACTTCGCAATTTTCTCAACAGCGAATGGCAGATGAAGGGTTAGATCATATCCGCTTTGAACACCTACCAAAGATCCGCCGTGCAAAAGCCGGTAAAAACGTAACGCAAATGCATTATGCGCGACAAGGCATTGTGACGCCTGAAATGGAATATGTGGCGATCCGTGAAAACATGGGACGCGCTAAAGTTCGTGAAGAGTTACTTGCGGCCCAGCACAAAGGCGAATCGTTTGGCGCTAGTATTCCTGATTTTATTACCCCTGAATTTGTGCGTGATGAAATTGCCCGTGGTCGCGCCGTGCTTCCTAACAACATCAACCATCCAGAAACTGAGCCGATGATCATCGGCCGAAACTTCTTAGTTAAGGTGAACGCGAATATTGGTAATTCGTCGGTCACATCATCAATCGAAGAAGAAGTAGAAAAAATGGTGTGGTCGACTCGTTGGGGCGCCGACACGGTAATGGACTTATCAACGGGTCGCTATATTCACGAAACCCGTGAATGGGTGGTACGTAATTCGCCAGTGCCAATTGGTACCGTACCAATCTATCAAGCGCTTGAAAAAGTAAACGGTGTAGCTGAAGACCTAACGTGGGAGATTTTCCGCGATACCTTGATTGAACAAGCAGAGCAAGGTGTTGATTACTTTACTATTCACGCTGGGGTATTACTGCGTTACGTGCCGATGACGGCAAAGCGTGTTACCGGTATTGTTTCGCGTGGTGGCTCTATCATGGCGAAATGGTGTTTAGCGCACCATAAAGAAAACTTCTTATACACGCACTTTGAAGAAATCTGTGAAATTTTAAAACAGTATGATGTGTGTTTCTCATTAGGTGATGGCTTGCGTCCGGGCTCTATTGCTGACGCTAATGACGAAGCCCAGTTCAGCGAATTACGTACTTTAGGTGAGCTGACAAAACTTGCTTGGAAACATGATGTGCAAGTGTTCATCGAAGGCCCTGGCCATGTGCCAATGCATATGATCAAAGAGAACATGGAAGAGCAGCTTAAACACTGTGAAGAAGCACCGTTTTACACGCTTGGTCCATTAACCACGGATATTGCACCGGGGTACGATCATTTCACATCAGGTATTGGCGCTGCGCAAATTGCTTGGTACGGCTGCGCTATGCTTTGTTATGTAACCCCTAAAGAGCATTTAGGCTTACCAAACAAAGAAGACGTTAAAGAAGGTTTAATCACTTACAAAATTGCTGCTCATGCTGCCGATTTAGCAAAAGGCCACCCAGGTGCGCAAGAGCGTGACAACGCATTATCAAAAGCACGCTTTGAGTTCCGTTGGCACGACCAATTTAACCTAGGTTTAGACCCAGAACGCGCCCGCGAATATCACGACGAAACACTGCCACAAGAATCAGGCAAGATTGCACATTTCTGCTCTATGTGTGGCCCTAAGTTCTGCTCGATGAAGATCACTCAAGAAGTACGTGATTACGCCAAAGATCTTGAAGCAAGAGGTATCGATCCAAATAACGTAGGCGATGCTATCGAAATCAAAATGGTCGATGTTGAAGCCGAAATGAAAGCGAAATCAGACGAGTTCAAAAAAACAGGCTCTGAGATTTACCATAAAGCAGTTTAATTGATGGAGCTAGGCATCAGCGATGGGCTCTGGGTTTTTACCTAGGGCCTAGAGCCTAGCGCCTAGAAAGTTTATGTCTTTAAAGATAGCGATACTGGGTTTTGGTTTAACTGGCCGTTTAACTGCATTGGCACTTGCTAAAGAGCATCAGTTAAGTGTGTTTGAGCAAGATGATGAACATGCTAGCAACAGTGCCGGCAGCGTTGCTGCAGCGATGTTAGCCCCCCTTGCAGAATCAGTCCTGTGTGAACAGGATTTAGCCCTACAAGGGCTTAATAGCATCACGCGTTGGCAGCAAATTCTAAGTGAACTCGATGACGCTGTGTATTTTCAACAAACAGGCAGTTTAGTGGTTGCTCATCAGCAAGATAAGGGCGATTTACAAAGTTTTGTGAGCCGCTTAAAACCACTTGAAAGCTATCAGGCACAGGCTTTGGTTGGCACTCAAATCGCTGATCTTGAGCCAGAACTAGCTGGGCGTTTCCACCAAGGTGTGTATTTACCTTGTGAAGGGCAACTCGATAATCAGGCATTTTATAGCGCTAGTTTTAAAAAGCTTACCTCGCAAGGAGTGCAATTTAACTTTGGCTGTAAAGTTGAATTGAACGCCCATCAAGTGAATGGCCAAAGCTTTGATTATGTATTTGATTGTAGAGGCTTAGGTGCTAAACAGGCTGAACCTTTACTGCGTGGAGTAAGAGGAGAGGTGGCGCGTTTATATGCACCAGAGGTGAACCTAACTAGACCGATACGACTGATGCATCCGCGTTACCCAATTTATATTGCTCCTAAGCCAAATCATCAATTTGTGATTGGTGCGACTGAAATCGAATCACAAGACCGCGGTAAAGTCACCGTGCGCTCGGCGCTGGAGTTATTGTCTGCTGCTTATACGGTGCATAGCGGCTTTGCTGAAGGGCGTATCGAGAGCTTGCAATCGGGGCTTCGTCCTGCGTTTACAGACAATCGTCCGAAAGTCACTAAGCAAGGTCGAGTGATCAGTATTAATGGCTTATACCGTCATGGCTATCTACTTGCGCCTCAGGTGGTTGATGATGCAGTGAGCTTAATTGCTTAAGGATAAAAATGAATATTTTAATTAATGGTCAGTCAGTTACAGTGAACGACAATACATCGCTGACTCAGGCGTTAAGTCAATTTGGCGCAAGACCGCCATTTGCGGTTGCCGTTAATGGTGACTTTGTACCGCGCAGTCAATGCGATGCTAAAACCCTCAACGAAGGCGACAGCATTGAGTTATTGTCGCCAATTCAAGGAGGCTAAGATGGATAGTTTTTCGGTTTATGGTGAGCAATTTACGAGTCGGTTACTGGTTGGCTCAGCATTGTATCCTTCACCTAGTGTTATGCAGGATTCGATAGTGGCCTCACAGGCTGAGATTGTCACCGTTTCATTAAGACGCCAGCAAAGCGCTGCTGCGGGTGATGATTTTTGGCAATTGATAAAAAACACTGGGTTAAAGGTGCTGCCAAATACGGCGGGTTGTCATAGCGTAAAAGAGGCGGTGACCTTGGCGCAAATGTGCCGCGAAGTGTTTGCCACTGATTGGATCAAGTTAGAACTAATTGGTGATGAATATAATTTACAGCCAGATCCAATCGCACTGCTCGAAGCCACTAAAATTTTATTGGCCGATGGCTTTAAAGTTTTACCTTATTGCACAGATGATTTAGTGCTGTGTCAGCGCCTCGCTGATTTAGGCTGCGAAGTACTAATGCCTTGGGGCGCACCGATTGGCACAGGTAAAGGCTTGCTGAATCCTTACAACTTAAAAATGATCCGTGAGCGCTTGCCAAACCATACTTTAATTGTTGATGCAGGCTTAGGTTTACCATCTCATGCCTGCCAAGCGCTTGAATTAGGGTATGATGCCGTATTATTAAACTCGGCAATTGCAGGGGCAGGTTGCCCAGTGACGATGAGTAAAGCGTTTAAAAGTGCGGTTGAAGCGGGGCGATATAGCTATGTGGCTAAAGCGATGCCAGAAAAAGACGTAGCAAGCCCATCAACGCCGACGCTCGGTATGCCATTTTGGCATCAAGAATAAAATGTGAGGAATAACATGAATCAGGTTGTATGGACCATAGCTGGCTCAGATTCGGGCGGCGGTGCAGGAATTCAAGCCGATATCAAGGCAATGCAAAGTTTTAATGTACACGGCTGTACGGTTATTACTGCTTTAACGGCACAAAATAGTTTAGGTGTAGAAGCACTTAACCCGATTTCAACAGAGGTGATTGAGTCGCAACTATTAGCCTTAGCCAGTGATATGCCTGCCAGTGTGATTAAAATTGGCATGCTTGCCAATGTGCAGCAAATACAGCTTATTAGTGAGCATTTAAAACATTACAAAGCAACTTGGGCAGAGCCGCCTTTAGTTGTTTATGATCCGGTTGCCATTGCCTCAAGTGGTGATTTATTAACAGAAGAAGATACCGTTAGTGCCATTAAAGAGTGCTTATTGCCATTAGTCGATGTAGTAACACCGAACACCCACGAAACGCAGCTATTAACCGGTGTTTATTTGATTGGCCCAAGCGCAGTGAAAGAAGCCGCAGAAAAGTTAACTGACTTTGGTGCAAAAGCGGTGATTATCAAAGGGGGGCATTGGGATTACCCAAGTGGCTATTGCATTGATTACTGCGTGCAAGGTGAGCAGGAATATTGGCTTGGTAACGAAAAAATTCAAACTCCGCATAGTCACGGTACTGGATGCAGTATGGCCTCTGTGATTGCCGCGTGTTTAGCCAAACAGTATCCACTCAAAGATGCCTTTATTTTAGCGAAAGCCTATATAAACCAAGGTTTAAAAGCAGCCATTCGATATGGTGAAGGGATTGGACCTGTTGCACACACTTGCTTTCCAACAAATCTAGCAGATTACCCACAAGTCATCGAGGCGGGAAGTTGGCTCGGTGATGAGCTCGACTTTGATTGCCCGGTTGATTTTACCATGGCAGCAGGCTTTGCCGAGTGCGACTCTAAACAACTTGGGCTGTATGCCGTTGTAGATACGGTTGATTGGTTAGAGAAGTGTTTAGCCGAAGGGGTTAAAACAGTTCAATTAAGAATGAAAAATGCAGACGATGCAGCACTTGATGAGTCGATTGCAAGTGCGGTTATGCTGGGGCAGAATTACGATGCGCAGGTGTATATCAATGATTATTGGCAGTTGGCGATTAAGCACGGTGCTTATGGTGTGCATTTAGGACAAGAAGACTTACAAACCGCTAATTTAATTGCCATAAAAGAGGCGGGGTTACGCTTAGGTGTATCGACTCATGGCTTTTATGAGATGCTGCGTGCACATAATTACAGACCAAGTTATATGGCGTTTGGTGCTATTTATCCAACCACCACTAAAGACATGACTGGGCAAATTCAGGGCTTAGAAAAGCTCGAAAAATTTGTGCCGTTGATGGCCGATTATCCAACGGTCGCGATTGGTGGAATTGACTTATCTCGTGCTGAGCAAGTTGCGAGCACGGGTGTTGGCAGTGTTGCCGTAGTACGTGCGATTACTGAAGCCGAAAACTACCAAGCAGCCATTGCCAAGTTAAAACAGCTGGTCGAAGGTCAGTCATAATATGAGCGCGTTAAGCGACAAAGAGCAAATTCGTTATAGCCGCCACTTGCTACTCAAAGAGGTGGGGCATGCAGGGCAGCAAAAGTTAAAGTCTGCACATATTGTGGTTGTCGGAGCGGGGGGGCTTGGCTCACCTGCACTGTTTTATTTAGCGGCTGCAGGAATCGGAACGCTCACTTTGATTGACGACGATAAAGTTGAGCTTTCAAATCTACAGCGACAAATACTCTATAAAGTAAACCACATGGGGCAGGCAAAAACACAGGCGGCTGCCAAGGTGTTAAGCAGTTTAAATAATCAAATTACGGTTAAGCCTTTATGCCAAAAGCTTGATGAAAGTAACTGTGTTGAGCTACTTGAAGGTGCTGACATCATCCTCGATTGCAGTGATAACTTTGCTACCCGGTATTTGGTTAATCGCTATTGTTTAGCTAAATCTATCCCACTTGTATCAGCTGCCGCTATTGCAACGCAGGGGCAGGTGATGAGTTTTGATTTTCGTGATGAACAGAGCCCTTGCTATGGCTGTATATTCCCACAAACGGAGGAGCAAACAGCGCTTAATTGTGACAATGCAGGGGTATTGAGCCCGTTGCTGGGTGTTATGGGGAGCATGCAAAGTTTATTGGCTATCAATATATTGCTTGGCCATAAAACGGGTAGCGAGTTTATTCAATTTGATGGGCTAACACTAATGCAGCAGTGCTTTAATATTCAAAAAGATAGTGAATGCTCAGAGTGTAATCGTGGGGTGTAGGCGCGGTTTATAATGAATTTTAAGCAAACCACTATTGCTCAAGTGGTTTGCTTAATTGAACTTATTAGTCGTTAATTTTCGCAAATGGTGTGCCCATGCGGGTCACTGTTTCTGGGTGTTGATCTGATAAGAACTCAGCTTGATTTGCTCCCCAGGCTAAAATAACGGTAGAGCCTAACTTAAAGCGACCCATTTCTTCACCCTTCTTCAGAGTAATCGCGTTGTCACCTGTAGTTGGGTAATTCCAACTAAATACATCTTTACCTGCTGGTGGCGTGACTGTGCCTGCCCAAATAGTCTCGATGCTAGCAACAATTGTCGCACCAACAAGTACCATGGCTAGCGGGCCAATTTCAGTTTCAAAGATAGCTACAACACGCTCGTTACGAGCAAATAGGTTAGGTACATTTTGTGCTGTTAACGGGTTTACCGAAAATAAATCACCCGGTACGTAGATCATTTTGCTCAGCGTACCATCAACAGGCATGTGAATACGGTGGTAATCTTTAGGCGCTAAATAAATAGTTGCAAACTTCCCGCCTAAAAACGGTGCAGTGTCTTCTTCTTTGCCACCAAGGAGTGCTTGTAAGCTGTAGTCATGGCCTTTTGCTTGGATGATTTGACCGTCTACTACATCGCCTAATTGGCTAATTGCACCATCAACTGGGTGAGCAATAATGTCGCTTTCTTCAGCAAGTGGACGAATACCTTCTTTTAACGGGCGAGTGAAAAACTCATTAAAAGTTTTGTAATGAGCTGGATCTGGGTATTTAGCCTCACTCATATCAATTTTGTATTGTTTGATAAACAATTTAATTAAGGCCGTTGTTAAGCCACCCGCTTTTGCTGCTGCTAACTTGCCAACCATGCGCGAAATGAAATGTTTTGGCATGGCATATTGCATAGCAATTTTGAATTTATCTAAACTCACTTGTTATTTCCTAAATAGTTATACGCGAGGAGCGCGTGCACCAGCACGGCCGTCGGCCATAGTTTCTAAAATTCGGTGGTAACTGTCAAAGCGAAGTTCTGAAATTTCACCATCATCAACAGCTTGGCGAATTATACAGCCAGGATCGTTTAAATGTTTACAATCGCGAAAACGACAGCCACCAATAAAATCACGGAACTCTTTAAAGCACCATGTAACGCGCTCAACATCTAAATGCCATAAGCCAAACTCACGAATTCCCGGTGAGTCGATTAGGTTACCACCACTTGGTAAATGGTGTAATCGCGATACGGTTGTTGTGTGTTGACCAAGGCCGCTGTTCTCAGATACTTCTTGGGTTAAGATGTCAGCATCAGGCAGTACAGTGTTCACTAAGGTTGATTTACCCACACCACTTTGACCAACAAAAATGCTGTTTTTATCAACCAGTTTTTGTTTAAGCTCAGCAATGCCTTGACCGGTTTTATTACTGACTAATAGTACTTGATAACCTAGCTCACGATAGATATCGAGAATTTCATCAATAAAAGCAAGGCCTTCATCGTCAATTAAATCTATTTTGTTAAGCACTAAAATAGGCTCAATCCCCATGTCTTCACAGGCAACTAAATAGCGGTCGATAATGTTTGGCGTAAACTCAGGCAATACAGCAGAGACCATTAAAATTTGGTCAATATTGGCAGCGACGACTTTCACCCCGTCATAAAAATCAGGGCGAGTTAGTTGTGAACGACGCTCATGAGTTGCTTCAATAACGCCTGCTAAGTCGCCTTCGCTAACTTTTGCACGGCGAAAAATAACTTCATCACCACATACAAGGCTCGATACTGTTCTGCGTATATTACAGCGCAATACTTCGCCTGATTCGGTTTCGATATCGGCATGTTGGCCAAATCGACTGATCACAACCGCATTTTCGGCAGGGCCTAAATTGTCATTTTGCCATTGCACAGTTGCCCCTTTCTGTTGCTTTTTGTCTGCATTAGAGAGGCGTTTTTGATGATTGGCCTTAATTCGACGTGATTGGCCTTTACTTAATTTCTTTTGTTTTGCCACTTTTGGCCTATAACTTGAGTAAATGTCGGGCTTTTTGAAAAAAAAGCTTTAGGTCGACTGATGATACTAATATGATATATCTAAATGCGTTGGATCTAAAGGAAAGCACCGCTAAGGTAACTATGTCTTTTCATAAATCAAATCTTATCTGGCTCGAC
Organism: Pseudoalteromonas sp. P80D2; assembly: GCF_036680945.1. Taxonomy (NCBI): domain Bacteria; kingdom Pseudomonadati; phylum Pseudomonadota; class Gammaproteobacteria; order Alteromonadales; family Pseudoalteromonadaceae; genus Pseudoalteromonas; species Pseudoalteromonas sp. P80D2. The sequence continues at coordinate 1,607 of NZ_JAZDAR010000016.1, read as the reverse complement.
CTGGAAATGACAGGCCTCGAACCAGCAACAGATAAAATACTCGAAATTGCCACTGTTGTCACCGACAGTGATTTAAACATCTTGGCTGAAGGCCCTGTTATTGCTATTCATCAAAGCGATGAACTGCTTGATGGCATGGACGAGTGGTGCACGACTCAGCACGGTCAATCTGGTTTAACAGCTCGTTGTAAAGCAAGCACATTCACTGAACAAGATGCTATTGATCAAACATTGGCATTTCTAAAGCAATGGGTACCTGCGGGTGCTTCACCTATGTGTGGTAATTCTATCGGCCAAGACCGCCGTTTTATGAATAAGTACATGCCTGAATTGGAAGACTACTTTCACTACCGTAACCTTGATGTGAGTACAGTTAAAGAGCTTGCACGTCGTTGGAAACCTGACGTATTAGCGCAAGTGAACAAAAAAGGTTCACATCTAGCCCTCGACGATATCAAAGATTCGATCATGGAATTAAAGGTTTACCAAGAAAAATTCTTTAATTTGTAAAAAACATTTGCAAACACATCGGATTATTGTAGAATCCTGCCCCGCTTAAGACGTTAACCCCCGCGGGGTTAGTGTGTCTTTAGCTAAACTTTTATAGTTGAAAGTTATAATTTGCGGCACTAGCTCAGTTGCCAGAACGTTTTACCGCAACCTTCAGGTTGTGCGCCAACGGACAAATTACTGACTACTTTAAAGCGGCACTAGCTCAGTTGCCAGAACGTTTCACCGCAACCTTCAGGTTGTGCGACAACGGACAAATTACTGACTACTTTAAAGCGGCACTAGCTCAGTTGGTAGAGCGCAACCTTGCCAAGGTTGAGGTCACGAGTTCGAGCCTCGTGTGCCGCTCCAATTTCTTCACCAAAAGAAATTGATATAAGTTTCAAGGGGAAAGTTGAAAGCATTAGCTTGAAACTAGAAACTTGCAGCTTACAACTTATTTATGCGGCACTAGCTCAGTTGGTAGAGCGCAACCTTGCCAAGGTTGAGGTCACGAGTTCGAGCCTCGTGTGCCGCTCCAATTTCTCACCAAAAGAAATTGGCTTAAGTTTCAAGAAGAAAGTAACTAACTTGAAGCTTGTAACTTAAAACTAGTAACTTATTGTGCGGCACTAGCTCAGTTGCCAGAACGTTTCACCGCAACCTTCAGGTTGTGCGACAACGGACAAATTACTGACTACTTAAAAGCGGCACTAGCTCAGTTGGTAGAGCGCAACCTTGCCAAGGTTGAGGTCACGAGTTCGAGCCTCGTGTGCCGCTCCAATTTCTCACCAAAAGAAATTGATATAAGTTTCAAGGGGAAAGTTGAAAGCACCAAGCTATTCAAACTTGTAACTTGAATCTTGTAACTAGAAACTATTTAAAGCGGCACTAGCTCAGTTGGTAGAGCGCAACCTTGCCAAGGTTGAGGTCACGAGTTCGAGCCTCGTGTGCCGCTCCAATCTCTAAAAAATCCCAAAAACACTTTCTTAAATAATTTAGTTAATACCAAGATTTGCTTACAGCTTACAGCTTACAGCTTACAGCTTACAGCTTACTGATCTGACTCCATAAAAGTAGACACCTTTTTGGAGTCAGTAATCATGAAAGTAAAGTCA
>NZ_JAZDAR010000015.1:97224-134767 GCF_036680945.1 Pseudoalteromonas sp. P80D2 | reverse complement strand
GCTCCCGCAACCAACTGAAATTATATAATAGGCACGCGAAAGCGTGTTTTTTTATGCCTGAAAAAGCTGGAAGCTTTAAGCTATAAGTTTTAAGTAGAATGAGAGTGTTGTTTAGTGCAGTGTTTTCACTCGTGTTCACCCAGTTCATTCTTTGGGTAGGTTGGTTTGAGCGTAGCGAAACCCAACATAAACAGAGCTATCAGCTATCAGCCGTCAGTTGATCAGAGCGATAGGCTTGACCTAGAACCTAGCACCTAGCACCTTTACCCCGCTAACTCGCTAACTCGCTAACTCGCTAACTCGCTAACTCGCTAACTCGCATCTAAATCCAACCCCTTGATATCTATCTTGGTTATTCATCCCTAAATTGGGAAATGATTATGAATGTTAGCTGAACTGAACTACGCTTGATTAATAACTAATAATAAATGTGTAGATTTAGGGATGATCCGTTTTTTAATTGCGCTGTTAGCACTTCTGTTTTTACCTTCAGCTTTGTGTGCATTTCAAAACTACGATATTGATGATGGTCTATCGCAAAGTGTTGTCTTTGATATTGTTCAAGACCAGCAAGGTTTTATCTGGATTTCAACACAGGCAGGTTTAAACCGTTTTGATGGTAATGAGTTTACTGTATTCACTGCCTCTGATGAGACGAATAGTCTAGCGAATAACTATATTTACCCATTGGCAATAGACAACGAGTCAACGCTGTTTATAGGCACTCGAAATAGTGGTGTAAACCAACTCGCATTACATAATTATCAATTTTCTGAGCCGCTTTTAAAAGAGCGCCGCATTACCAGTTTATTGGTGGCGCAACAGCAAGTTTATATTGGCACTTACGACGGCAGCCTGTTTCGTTACGATAAGCGAACAGAGCAACTTGAAACCTTAATAACAGGGTTAAAAAAACCTATTTATGCGCTATCAAAAATCGCTGACATACTTTGGATAGGAACGCATGGAGCTGGGTTACTTCATTATGATCTTATTAATAAACAACAAATTAATACTGTTTTTTCTGGCTTTGCTGAGCCAGTAAACATTCATGCTAGTGTCTTTGCTATCAAACAGGCCGCTGATGGCAGTATTTGGTTGGCAAGTCAGGGCGGCGGCTTATATAAGGTTACTCTAAGCACCCAAACAATAACGCAGTGGTTAACTTCTAATGATGATAATTCTGGGCTTAGTAGCAATGAAATTCGTGATATTGAGTTTGATAGCCAGGGCCGAGTTTGGCTAGCAACGCGAGGCGGCGGAATTAATGTTTACGACCCTATTGATGCAAGCTTCACCATTTTAGCGCATGACCCGTTTGATAAATATAGTCTTGCTCATGACCGGGTATATAGTATCTACCGAGACAGTAGCGACATTATGTGGTTTGGTACTGCACGTGGGATCAGTAAGCTCGACTCAGCATCATTGCAATTTAGTAAGTTAAAAAAGCCAACGCCACTTTCAAGTAACGATGCGTGGGCGTTATTTGAAGACTCAAAGCAACGTATTTGGTATGGCAGCTGGGGTGGCGGTATCGATATTCTTGATCAGCAATTAAATCGTTTAGATCGCATAACCACCGAAAGTTCACCGTATTCAATCAGTAGCAATGCAATTAAAGCCATCGCCGAAGATCGTAATGGCGATATATGGATTGGCAGCTGGCAGCAAGGGATTGATGTTTTGCATACCGATGGCAGCATCAGTCACTTTCGGGCAGATGAAGGCGGGCATGGCTTAACTGAAAACAGTATATATGCCCTTTTAGTCGATGAGAAAAATAATGTTTGGGTCGGCACTAATGGAGGGGGGCTGTTTTGCTTTGATAGGCAGCGCGGCAAATTTATTAGTTTTGCACAGCCTGTAGCAAATACACAACTTGTAATTCCAACGGCTCGGGTGACGAGTTTATACAAAAGCTCGCAAGTAGATTTATGGATAGGCACAGATGGTGATGGGGCTTATCACTACAACGCAGCAACCGATACTCTCACTAATTATCGCAAAGGCGACTTGGCTTTATCTGATAATACAGTGCGTGCATTTTTAGAAATTGACCAGCAAATGTGGCTCGCAACGTCGAACGGCTTAAATATTATTGATTTGAGCAACCAGCAAGTTCATCAGCTTAATGTCGCTCAAGGCCTCCCTAATCAAGTCGTTTATGCATTGTTAAAAGACAATGAAGATTGGGTCTGGCTAAGTACCAACAACGGTCTCGCTAAAATAGATCCTGCAACCATGAGCATTAAAAACTATAAAGCTCGACATGGCTTACAAGGTAATGAATTTAATGCCGGTGCTTATTTAAAAACCCGTGATGGCCGCTTGATGTTTGGCGGCACTCAAGGGGTTAGTGTCATTAATCCTGCTGATCTTGAAGTTAATACTATTGGCGGGCAATTAGCACTCACTAGTTTGCAGTTTGATGATGAGGATGTGGTAAATCAGGGAGTCAGCCGTTTAGGCAGTTTATACCAAATAGAAAAAAGCCGTTTAGTGACTATTCCTGCGGGAATTAAACGGGTTCATTTTCAGGTTAGTTACCTACACTACTCTGAGCCACAGACTAACCAGTACTCCTATCAGTTAGCAGGCTTTGAACAGCAATGGCGAAAAGCTACAGGGTCGTTTTTATCTGTTGACTACACTAATCTTCCTGCTGGTAAATATCAGTTGAAAGTTAATGCTAGTAGTGAAAATGGGGCAAATGCGCTCACCCCATTACTGTTAAACATAACGGTTCTTGCGCCTTGGTGGCAAACAAGTGAGTTTTATTTGCTAGCAGCCATGCTGATTTTGGCTATGGTGTGGTTATTCACAGTGCTTTGGACTCGCCGTATACGCAAACAAAAATATTATCTGGAGCAAATTGTTAGCGAACGCACTGACGAAATCGCAGAGCAAAAAATGCTAATTGAACAGCAAGCTGACGCTCTGAGTGACTCACTCGAAAATAAAGTGCGTTTTTTCACACATGCATCCCATGAATTACGTACTCCTTTGAGTTTGTTAATTGCGCCATTGCAAAAGCTCATAGCAGATGAGCGAAATACTGAAAAGCGTGAGCAACTGAATTTGGTATTGCGTAATAGTCGGCGTTTAGAAAACTTGGTCGATAAGCTACTAACCTTGACTCGCTATGATGAACGCCATGAAGAGATTATTAAAGTTGTATCATTATCGGCAATAGCCAGAGAGGTCGCGGGGCAGTTTGCTGTATTAGGTGAAAAGCCTATCGACTTTAAGGTTGATATTGAAGAGGCTGTATTTATTGAAAGCACCCGAGAAGGGGTGATCACAATTCTTACTAATCTATTAAGCAATGCTTTTAAATATACTCAGCAAGGCCAAGTCAGCTTAATCGTAAGCGCATCAGGTGAGTTTGCCTACATAGAAGTAACAGACACAGGTAAAGGCATCGCAGACGCTGAAAAAGACAAGGTGTTTGATACTTTCTACAGAGTAAGTAGTCATGCAAATGTAGAAGGCAGTGGCGTAGGTTTAGCTATCGTTAAACGTCTGGTCGATAAATACAAAGGCAATATTGTGTTGGCAAGTCGTTTAGGAGAAGGAACCAACTTTAAACTCGCATTTAAAACAGCGCAATTTGCAGAGCAAGTGCCTGTTGATAGTACAAGCCTAAAATCAAAAGTGAGTCATGATAAAGCGAGTGTATTAATTATTGAAGATAATGACGAGCTACGTCATTACCTAAAAACAGAGTTACAGCACCGCTATCAAGTATTATTAGCTGAAGATGGTCAGATCGGTTTGCAAATAGCGCTGAGCCAAGTACCAGATTTAATTATTACTGATCTAATGATGCCAAAAGTCGATGGCTTTACTGTTTTAGATTCATTACATAATTCGCCCGTTACTTGTCATATTCCGGTGATTATTTTGACCGCCAAGGGAGACTATGAAACCCGAGTAAGTAGTTTGCAACAGCATGCGCTAGATGTGATCACAAAGCCATTTGATAGAGAAGAGCTTTTTTTAAAGGTTGAGAATTGGATACATTGGGTCAATTTATACTCTCAACAGCAAACTATGGATGCACCTGATCATGTTGAGACAAAGCAACCGGTTGTGGTTGATCCTCGTGACAAACAGCTGCTTGAAAAGCTTGAGTTGTATGTTGCTGAGCATTACCAGCAACAAGGTTTCTCTATGGTGAATTGTGCGAAAGAATTAGCGCTTAGTGAGCGTCAATTACAACGTAAGTTAAAAGTTCTATTAAACATTACTCCTAGTGAGTATTTGCGTAATTATCGACTGAGTAAAGCTGCTGAATTACTAAGACAAGGGCGACAAATAAGCTTAGTAATAGACGATGTGGGCTTTTCGTCACGCTCGTATTTTTCTAAATTTTTCAAAGCAAAATATGGTATGACGGCGAAAGAATATCAATGCCATTATGTATAACTCGTTGTTTGTTATTGAAATGTCGTATTTGAGTACATTTTTGTCGGCATTCAGCATACTTATTTCTTGTAACTAATCTACCCTTGAACCTTAACGTAAAATGAACCGCTTTGATGGGATCTCGGGTGTTCATATTTGACGGGCAAACATGACTGAATTCAGATTATGGTTAAGGACGACACTGAGATCCCGCCTTTATTCATGTTCAAAATAGGTTTTGCTTCCCTTGAGTTATGGCAACTGTGCATGCAGTTGCCTCTTTTTAGGGGAATACAACACACAATGTAAGGATTAGCATGATGAGCCCCCCTAATTTTCATTCCATAAAGTATCTAAAGCAATTATTACTAGCGACAAGTCTTGTCGCTTTAACCGCTTGTGGTGGAGGCGGTGGAGGTGGTGATGACGATGATGATACCCCTCCCGTCGCTACAAACAAAAATCCCACGGTATCTATTAGTAGTGATAGCAGCGTAACAGAAGGCGGCGAGTTAGTCCTACAAGCGACGGCAACAGACAGTGATGGCACAATTGCAAGTTACGCATGGCAGCAAACATCAGGTCCAGATCTAACACTTACCGGCAGCGATACAAGTACACTTACGATCACCGCGCCTGAGATCGAAGATGATGCAGATGTCGTTGTTTCACTGACAGTCACCGATGATGATGGTGCAACCGCCACAGCAACAGTAACGATTGAGCTTAAACGTAAAGTGCTCAGCGTAACGATCACCGGTATTGTAACCGATGAGCCGATTATCAACTCAAGTATTGTGGTGCAGATTGGTGATGAACAATTTGAGATTACCGCTGATGCACAAGGCCGCTATAGCGTAAACATTGAGGTTGATGACTCAGATGCTGATGAGCTGGTTAAGCTGGTGGCGTTGGGTAATAACTCCATTGATCCGGGCGTTGAATTTGTATCCCAACTGAAGTCTATCGCAACGCTTGTTTCACAAGCTGGAGCCGATGGCACATTAAGCAAAGATGAAAACTTTGGCGTAAACATTACTAATGTCAGTACTGCAGAGTTTGCACTTTTAAGCCGCGACGGTACAAACATCGATTCTGAACAAGCATTAGATGAAGCTTTACTCGCTGTTGATGCTGACGAAAAACTGCTACTTGCAGCGTTAATCAAGATCATTGTAGATAATGATGACTACGAACTACCTGAGGGTGTCGATTCGACCCTTGATTTAATATCTAGCGCTGAACAAATTGATGACTTTATAAATACAGTTGAAAGCCAAGACCCAGGATTAATCGACTCTACAAAAGAAGAGATTAAAGATGATGATGAACTAGTTGATCAAACAATCAATAATCTGACCGGCAACTATTTATTAATGCAACCACAATATTATCGAACTTCAGTTGGGCAGTTTGAGTTTAATAATGATGGTACCGGGTATGTCAGTTTACTGGATGTTGATACTGACTTTAGTTGGTCGCAACAAGAGCAAGACATCACAATTACTTTGGCTGAGCCAGCATTAATGAGTTGCTTTGTGGTTACTGATGGAAACGATGAACAGCTAGATGTTTGTGAGTACTTAGTTGAGTTAGACCTAACTATTCTTCTTGAAAACGATGCAAACAGAACGGTTGAGTTTTTCCGTAAAAGCGAAACACGCATAACCAGTTCAGATGTTGTATATAGAACTACAGAATCGAACTATAACGCCACCCTTATTGAACAACAGCAAACACTTGCTGTGACAGCAGATGAACTTATTGGTAATTGGGTTATTGATAACCTAAGCGAGTTTGGTGGATATAGTAGTGCAGTAAGTGTTGAGTTACTTTCTGGTGGAACAGGAACGCTCATTGATAACGATAACGCGCCTGTTAGTGTGACTTGGCAAGTTGATGGGAATCGACTGCTTATAAGCAATAATGCAGAAACTATTAGTTACGACATCGCTATTTGGCTCGTTAAAAATGTACAAGTGGGCTATCAATTTGCGGCATCACTCGAAGCTAAAGCGGACGATAGCTCGCGTACAGTCACAGGTTTAATGGTGAGAGATAATCAGCTTTCATTTACTAAGCCAGACCTATTGGGTAAATGGACTGTTTACCAAGGCTATAACTCACCTCAAACAGACCTCCACTATGATGTGTATGATGATGGTTTAATGAACTTTAACCTGAATCAAAACTTCCGTTCTTGGCAAGTAAGCAGTGAGGGAGTGTTCTTAAGATATAACTATTTTACGAGCAATGGTGTTCAGCCAATTTGTCCTGAAGGGGAAGTTTGCCAAGTATACAGTGAGTTCTCGCAGCGATTATTAGCCACTAACAATGGTCAAAACTTTACCTATCGTAAATATCGCTTTTTTAACTATGATGGTTCGGAGCGTGTCGAAGATTATTCATCTCATCTACGTAACTTCTCTGTGTCAGATGAGTATGGGGTAACTAAATTCGCACCTTATTGGTTAGAAGAAAACGCAAGTTTTGATAATAATGGCTACCCAATTACAACTAACTACATTGAACTTTATTCACCAAGAGAGTTAGGTGTAGAAACCATTAAAATAGCGACTATTTATGATGAGATGACGGCTGAGTATAGCCATCAAATCACCTTCACTTACCTTGGAGTGGTCAATCAATACGACTACAGTTTAGCGTCAGGGAAATTACTATTTGATAGCATGAAAGCTGAAGTGAGTGACTTTGATCGAAACTTCTTAACTATTTGCGTGTATGAGCAAGCAGGTAGTTGTACTGAAGATGCTAAACAAGCGTGGTACTTTGATAAGGCAATGGCTGAAGAGCAAGTTGTTGTAGAGCGTCCAGCAACGGATCATCCATTAGATGGGGCTTGGCAGCTTGCTGATGAGCCTGATGTCGCGGTAATTATTCGTGATGGAAAATGGTTACAAATACAAGGAATGGACGACCCTGATGATGATACCGCATTCCCTGGTTTTGAAATTGGTGACTTTACTTGGGATGAAACAACAGGCGCTTTTGATGTCACTATTACGGAAGATACCAATGGTAGTTTCGGTATAGATGATGCTGGCAGTATTGTTGCCAGTGTTGATGGAGATACGCTGACATTCGATATCGAAGGTGAGGGTATTATTACGCTAAGTAGAATCTACAGTGAATCAAACCCGCTAATAGGGGGTTATACATATGGCTCTTACGATGGAGATTTCTTCATTGCTGTATTTAAAGAGGATGGCACTTTCTTAGAGCTTGCTCATGATACTGAGTTTGATGAGTTAGGTATATCAGGTGGTTACTACACCTATGATGCAGAAACTCAAAAGGTAGTGGTTGATTTCTATGTAAAAACCTATGGTGACCCAATTGAATTAGCTGACCCTTACTTTATTGTGAAGCCACAAGGTAACTTTATACAGTTCAAAGACGGCGATGATTTTGGCCTCTTCGAACGCGTTACACGAGTTATTGATCAAGCAGCTTTCACTGAAGCAGATCTTATTGGCTCACATGTATTTACCTTTATGGCTGATGATGGCAGTGGTTTAGAAACCTCTAATGTCGTTATAAGTAATGATGGTACTGCAACATTTGAGTTAGATGGTGAAGTACGCTCAGCAGAGTGGGCATTAGATCTTGGGTCGTTGATGATGTATAGCGAACCAACAGCTACGCAAAATTATGGCTATGGTGTGACTATGACACCCGTAATAACCATTGAAGGTGGTTTTAGTGTAGCAACGCTAGGTTTCGAAGTACCTGAAACCTACGATGATAATGATGATCCCGAGTTACACACTTTTGTATCGGGCAGTTTAATTAAGCAGTAATTTTCTGAGCCCAGTAGCAGCAATGCTACTGGGCTTTTTTGAGGAGTTAGTTTATGAAAGCGTTATATTTCTCAGTATTACTTCTTACCCTTAGTGGGTGCCAAACGATGGATGCAATGCAAGAAGACATTAGTGATTTAAGTAATAGCTTGTTTTCAAGTGAAGATATGAGCGAAGAATCACAAGATGCATTCTTAAAAGCACAAGAGGCATTTTATGAAGCCGACAATGTTCGTAAGAAACATGCGCAATTAAATGCTCAAGAACGAAGCTTATGGGTTGAGTTAGAAGATGATTACAACATCTTATTAGCTGCGCCAAGTAAAGCCACTGAGAAGGAATCTTACTTTTCAGACTCCACACTTGCAGACAGCGTTATGATGCAGAGTTTAAAGTTTATTGAGCTGGTCGAAAAAGGCGAGTAATAGAAACTTCGCTTAAAAGATTGAAAAGTTTATGTTACAACGGCACTAACATTACTTTTTAGTTACAAACATGACTGAACTTTACCATTGGTTTGATTTATTCGGCGTAGCCGTGTTTGCAGTTTCTGGAACGCTACTGGCGTACAACAAAAAAATGGATGGCTTTGGGGTTGTTGTGTTAGCCACAGTCACTGCTATTGGCGGTGGGACTGTGCGCGACGTTATTTTAGATGTTCCTGTATTTTGGCTACATGATCAAAGCTACTTTTGGGCTATTTTATTGTCTGTATTTGTCACCACTCGATTAATCAATAAGCAGCGTTCTATTTCACTTAATGCGCTGCAAGTGGCAGATGCTTTCGGTTTGGCATTTTTTGCGGTGATGGGCACACAAAAAGCCATGCTAGCAGGTATGCCAGATACCACCGCGATTATCATGGGTGTAATAACAGCCTGTTTTGGCGGTGTTATCCGCGATGTGCTGGCTGGAAATATGCCGATGCTATTAAAGGGTGAGCTCTATGCCATTGCTTGTATCGCTGGTGGCATTGTTTATACATTAAGTATCTCGCTGGGTTTAGTGACCGAAGTAGCTATGATATTAGCCATGCTAATGACCTTATCACTGCGTTTAGCTGCAATGAAATGGCAACTGACATTACACGTTTTTAAATATCCCGACTAAACTTAATTTAAGGATGAATGATAGGGACATCATGGATCGTGTCTTTAGCTAGAATATTTTCACGTGCACAAGTGGGTGTGCAAGCTCCTGAAGTGATTGTAGAAGTACACTTAGGAAATGGCTTGCCAGCTTTTCATATCGTTGGCTTGCCTGAAGCGTCAGTCAAAGAGTCAAAAGATAGAGTGCGTAGCGCTCTCGAAAACTCACAGTTTGGTTTTCCAGATCAACGGATAACCGTCAACCTTGCACCTGCTGATTTACCTAAAGAAGGTGGCCGTTTTGACTTGGCTATTGCTGTGGGTATTTTAGTCGCCTCTGGGCAAATAAGCTGCCCTGATATTCATCGTTATGAGTTTTACGGAGAGTTGGCTTTAAATGGTGAGGTAAGAGGGGTCAATGCTATTTTACCTTCGGTGTTAGGAGCGAAAGAGCTGGGGCGCTGTTGTTTCTTACCCGCCGAAAACGACAATCTCGCAAGTCTTGTGTCGGGCGTTTCTCGAAAAGCCGTTTACTCCTTACAAGATGTTTGGAATGACTTATTAAATCAGCAACCCCTGCCACTTAATATTAGCTATCCTGAGCAGCAGTCGCAGCGTGACTCGCTACTCGATTTAAGTGATGTGAAAGGCCAACCTGGTGCCAAACGAGTGCTCGAAATAGCAGCCGCTGGTGGCCATAATTTATTGTTTCTTGGCCCTCCAGGTACTGGCAAGTCAATGCTTGCCCAGCGTATGCCTACGATTATGCCAACCATGTCGGATGATGAAGCAATTAGTACTGCCGCGTTATATTCGATAATTGGTCAATCGGTTGATTTATCGAATTGGCGTGAACGCCCCTTCAGAAATCCACATCATACTTGCTCTGCTGTTGCCCTTGTTGGTGGCTCTTCGAATCCTAAACCGGGGGAAATTTCTCTTGCTCATAATGGCGTATTGTTTTTAGACGAGCTGCCCGAATTTGAGAGAAAGGTGCTCGATTCACTGCGTGAACCAATGGAAACGGGCGTGGTGACTATATCGCGAGCGGCACGACAAATGGAATTTCCATCGCAATTCCAGCTGATCGCCGCATTAAATCCAAGCCCTACAGGAAGCCATACAGATAAGCGTGCAACGCCAGATCAAGTATTGCGGTATTTATCTCGAGTATCTGGACCATTTATCGATAGGATTGATTTACAAATTGAGCTGCCGAGACTCACCAGTAGCCAATTACAGAGCACGCAAGTAGAAGAAAGCAGTGAACAAGTAAGAGCCAGAGTTGAAAGAGCTTATGCAATTCAACTTAACCGGCAAGGCAAAGTGAATGCGCGCTTGAATAATAAAGAAATGAGCATTCATTGTGAGTTGGCAGCTGCTGAGCTGCAGTTTTTAGCAAAAGCCAGCGAAAAGCTGGCTTTGTCACCACGCTCGTATCATCGTGTTATTAAAGTTGCACGCACAATTAGCGACTTGAAAGCACAGCCAGCAATTACCTTAAATGAATTAAAAGAGGCGTTGAATTATCGCGCCTTTGAACGGTTAATTAGCCAATTAACGCAGTATTAGTAAGCTTGCTAAATAGACAGCATGTAGCCTTTGCCGCGAACGGTAACGATACGTTTTTGGTCTTTTTCATCGCTTAATTTTTTACGTAAGCGGCCAATAAGCACATCAACGGTTCGATCGCTTGGGCTCCAATCTGGTTGACCTATTTCTTCGGAAATTTTTTCACGCGATGTCGCTTTACCCGCATTTGCAATAAGGCAAATAAGTACCTTGTGCTCTGCTTCGGTAAGACGAGACTCTTCACCATTAGGGGTCACTAATGTGCGGTTATCTGGGTGCAGTTTAAAATCGGCATATTCAATAAACTCTTCACTCTCATCATCTTGCTGAGAGCCTTTTATGCGCTTAAAAAGAGCGCGCATTCGAAGTTCAAGTTCAAGTAAGTCAACCGGCTTGCAAATATAGTCATCGGCACCTTGTGCAAGACCAGCAATACGGTCAGCTTGCGAGTCACGACTAGACAGCACAATAACGCCAATATCAGTCAGTGCATTAAGTTCTTTGGCAAGCAAAAGCCCATCGCGTTTTGGTAACACAATGTCGATAACGGCTAGAGAAACTGCTTCTTTAGTTGAAGCACGCGATTGCACAATGCTTAATGCATCGGCCCCCGTTGAATCTACCTCAATATTAAACTCAGTTTCTTTAAAATGATTTAGAATGCGTTTAACGAGTAGTTCGTCGTCTTCAACCAATAAAACTTGAATAGTCATTCGCTTTAATTTCACACTTGATTTGTTGTTATGTTAGCACTGTATGGCAAAGGCTGAGAAGTGTATTGGCGAGGTTTGTAACTATTTCTTACAATTTAATGGCTTAGCTATAGTTGAAAAGGGTGAAAGCTGAGCACTCGCACAGTACTCAGCCAAGTGATTAAACTACTTTTCAGGATAAAGGTATTGCCACCATTGTGGCTGATCTTTTAAGTTTTTATCGAAATAAGCCAACATGGTATTCCACCAGTCGAAGCGTTTATCACGAGCAAAAATTTGGTGATCTGCACCTTTGTACTCAATCAGGTCAACATCTTTACCTAATAACTTTAATGCGGTGTACATATTGTGGCTTTCACCAACCGGTACGTTGGTATCCGAATCACCATGAAGGAGTAATAACGGCGTTGTTACTTTGTCAGCATGAAACACCGGGCTGTGTTGGCTATAAAGTGTAGGATTGTTCCACGGGTAGCTATTTTTAGATGCCTCAGCTGAGTATAAGTAACCCCACCAACCTTGGCCCCAGTACGAGGTGATATTTGAAATCCCTGCATGGGCAATCGATGCACTGAACATATCTGTTTTAGTTGCGAGTAGCATGGTCATAAAGCCACCGTAAGAGGCCCCTAAATTACCTACACGCTTACTATCTACAAAGTTATATTTATCTAAAAAAGCTTTTGTGCCGTCGATGATGTCGTTGGCGGTGTATTCACCCCATGCGTTGACGTGTTTAGCCGAGAACTCTTGGCCAAAGCCGGTTGCGCCAGTAGGTTGTACAACGTAAACAACATAGCCATGCTCAGCCCATAGGTTAAATGGGTAGCGACCGGTAAAACCACGAGTTACTGGCGAAGTGCCACCATAATAATAAACCAATGCAGGGTATTGTTTATTGCTATCTAAATCATGCGGTAAATAAACGCGACCCTTAATTTCAATGCCATCTTTATTAGTAAAGTTAAACTCTTCCAATGAGGCTACATGCGTATTTTCATAGCCAATTGGCTTAGAGTCCCACATTACTTTAGCGCGGCTCTTACCTAAGCTTAGTTGTTTTAACTGCTGAGGTGTTGACGCTGTGGTGCCGGTAACCAAAATGCGCGGGGTGCGTTCGTGTGAATAGCTAACTTGCTCAACAACATCAAAGCCCGTATTCACTTTATTAAAACGCTTTTTGCTTAAGTCGAATTGATAAAGTTGTACAGTATCTTGCTCGGTAACTTTAATCAGTGCATCACCGTTTTTAAGTACGTTTAACTGGCCGATAGCCGGGTTAAACTCTTTACTTAAAGGGGTTGCTTTTTTACCGTCACGGCTGAGTAAATAAAGTTGACCATCATAGTTATTAGCAAGCATCCCTTCAGGAAGGTTACGACCTAAGCCGTTATTAAAATCTGGTCCGGCAGTGACATAAATTCCGTCGTCAGTATATTTAGCCTGATTAAATGTTTTGTATTGACCAAGTACCGTAAGAGCCGATGTAGTTAGGTTTAGCTCAACAAGTTCTGTTGCTGGCTGTGGTGATAGCTGCATTGCTTGTGCTGAGCGGCTCATTAAGACGTGACCGCTTTTAGCATCAAAATCTTCAAGTGAATGGCTAAGTGGGCCTTGGCTTAAGATTTTGCTAAGACCTGTTGATATATCGAGTAAATATACTTGCGATGTAGTACGAGCATAAGACCAGCGGTCTTGCAGGCCTTGATAATGTTTAGTGAGCTTGCCATTGTCTGTTGGGGACTTTGACCAACTAAAAATTAAGCTGTTGTTATCAAAAAACTGAAAGCTATTCGCACCAGAGAGGTTTTTAGCAATGACGCTAAGTTGCATGGTTTTTAGGTTTAAACGCTTAAGCTCGCCATTTAATAGATACACTAAACTTTTGCTATCTGGGCTCCAAGTAATGTTACTTGGTTGGGCTGACTCAAAGCGATAAAGTGTATTGTTTTTTTCGTCTTTAAGTTCAGTAACATATTGCGCTTGATTAGCGGTTGCATCTTCGTAATGACGTTGGCTAGTAATGAAGTAATCACCATTTGGTGCCATTGAAATATAACTGACTGTTGGCGCATCAAATAATTGCTTAGCAGACAAACCGTGTTGTTGTTTAGCGCTAAATTGCACAGTATCTAGTTCTGACTTAGCCGTAAAATCAAGCTCAACCTCATTCCAGTTGGCTACTTGCTCAGTGATGATAACAAACTGATGATCGCCTTGGCTTAAAGCTAGCTCATAGCTTTTATTTTTTTCTGTTTGCTTTTCACCATCAATAAATAGCTGTGCGTTTTCAATGCCTTTAAGTGTTAATGAGCCTTGGCTAAAACGTTCGGTTGAGGCGGTAAATTTGAGTGCTTGCAAACCACCAAGTGTTAGAGCGCTCACTTTGTCGAATGATTGCCAGTCAAGCTCATTACCAAAAACGCGTATGCTATCGCTGCTTTTTTGCAAGCTAGGTAGTAGGTTAGCAATAATGGCATCGCGATGATCCGTTTGATATGGCTTAAGTTGCATATCTTTGCCAAGAGGGCCAATAAATTGCACCGCTGATTTATCAATGGCAGCGGCCATCGCTGTATTACTTAACGCACATAACGCTAATGCACTGAATGTTGTTTTTAGCTTGGCTGATTGGCTTAGCCAAGTAGTTGAAAGTGTCATAGTTTCGCCTGTTGAAGGTAATTTAAACCAATATAGCACGCTGCAAATTACCCAAAAAGTGCTCTGCGTTAGATTGCAGTCTGGTTTGAGCTTGTGGTTTTCAATTGCTATGGTGAGCAGGTTAACTTTTTAAGAGGGCTTACAGTGACATTGTTACTTGTTTATATGTTTGTTGCCATTGCGGTTTCGTTTTTGTGCTCAGTGATGGAGGCAGTACTGTTAAGTATTACACCAAGTTATGTTGCCATGCTCAGAAAGCAACAACCACAATTGGCAAAACGTGTTGGTAAGCTTAAAGACAATATAGACCAACCGTTGGCGGCAATACTCACGTTAAATACCATAGCGCACACTGCTGGTGCCGCTGGCGTTGGCGCACAAGCTGCGGTGGTGTTTTCAGATGCTGCGGTTGGCGTTGCCTCTGCAATTATGACGCTATTGGTACTAGTGCTTTCTGAAATTATCCCTAAAACATTAGGGGCTAATTATTGGCGAGGGTTAACACCCATTGTTAGTGTGAGCCTAATTTGGTTGGTGTTTATTCTAAAACCTTTCGTATGGTTTGCTGATATTCTAACGCGCTTTTTGGGGCGTAATTACGATGAAGCCTATTATATTCGCCAAGAGATTGAAGCCATGGCTGATATTGGTACTGAGTCTGGAGCGCTTGGGCAAGATGAATCTGAAATCATTCGTAGCCTGCTGCACTTTCGTCATGCCAAACTCGATACCTTAATGACACCACGTACGGTGCTTTTTAAAGTACATAAAGACTTAACCGTAAACCAATACTTGGCAGAGCATGGTTCTTCTTCGTTCTCTCGAGTATTGGTTTATGACAAAAATGGTGATGATATTATTGGTTTTGCACATAAAAATGACATTATGCTGGCATATCATCGTTTAGGTGAAGACTATAAAATTAGCAAGCTCGTTAAGCCTATTTACACCGTACCAGAAACCTTGCATGTGCCAACCTTGCTCGAAACCTTACTGTCTGAGCGCACACATATTTGTTTAGTCGTGGATGAATACGGTGATGTGCAAGGTATTGTCACTCTTGAAGATTTAATTGAAGCATTAATGGGGCTCGAAATTGTTGATGAGCATGATCAATCAGCCAATATGCAAAAAGTCGCCAAACAGCGTTGGCGACAACGTTTAGCATCGAGTAATACCATCGTCAGTGACGATAAGCGTAAACCTTAGCGGCGATGTCCTGCTGCAGTTTTTACCATTTGCCGCCATGAAAGTGACCAATTTAAAAAGTCTTCTTTGGCTTTCGGGCGGCACAGCAAAAAGCCCTGCATTAAAATAAACTCTTTGTAGCGGTCGAGGTATTCAAGTTCTTCAACTCGTTCAATGCCCTCGGCCACAATAGCGAGATCTTCTTGTATCGCTATATTCACCAAGCTACTAACAATCACTTGGGAAAACTGATCGGTTTCAATATTGCTAATCAAGGTGCGATCGATCTTAATTTCGGTAAACGGCAGCGTTTTTAGCTGCTGAATATTAGTAAAGCCAGTGCCAAAGTCATCAAGTGAAATACCAAAACCGCGCATTCGTAAACGGTTGAGTGTTTCGAGTTGTGCAGTGCTGCGTAGAGCATACTGTTCGGTAATTTCTAAAATCACTTCACTGGGGGTTAGGTTGTTAAGGTGCAGTATTAAAGCCAGTTTATCAGGGCAGCTTAAGTCCTCGAGCTGTGAAGGGGATAAGTTAAACGCCAGTTTTAAATTAGGATCAAACTGCTCTTTGATTTCTGAAAAATCATTAGTGGCTTTTTCAAATAATTGAAAAGTAATAAGGTTTATTAAATCCAGGTCTTCAGCGATACAAATGAAGCGCTCTGGTAAGATAATTTCATCTGCTTGGCTTGTGTTGATACGGGCAAGCACCTCAATACTTTCAACCCGATTATCGTGGCGATTTATCTTAGGTTGATAAAACGGAATAATCTCATTATGACTGATGGCATGTAGTAGCAGTGACTCAGAAATAGGGGTTTTTGTGCGCTCAACATGAATGGCAAAGTGCTCAAGCTTTTGCAGTAGTAAATACACTTGATTAAGTTGCACGGGTTTAGTGACGTTACCAATTAAGTGAGCGTTATGCTTACGAGCAAGGTCTGCGGCAAGGTCTATAACTTTAGGATCCATCTCAGAAATAATGGCAATTGCACCTTGATACTTCATAGCGCCTAAGTGGCGAATAAGCTCCATACCATCCATATCAGGCATATTGAGGTCGGTAAAAATGGCATCAAAGAATCGAGGTGCTTTTTTAATTTTTTCTAAAGCTTCTTCTGCACTTAGGCAGGTTGTGATGTGCGGAACCTCAAGCTCATTCAAAATGGCATGCATAACAATCAGGATGGCTTTTGAGTCATCCACTACGAGAATGTGTCTATTTGACTTCACCATATTCACTCCATGAACAAGAACGCTATAGTTAAAAGTAGTAGATAAACGGTATTTCGTCATGTTTTTTGCTTGTTTTGTGGTGCGAAAAATATACCTCCTTGTACCTAAAGGAAATTCGTAATTTTGTAAGGCCTCAGTATAATAGCCGCACTTTTTATTCGTATTTATAAGAACTATGGTCAGACTTCAGCTGAGCCTCGCAGACGAAACCTTTATTTTGCATTTAAACGGCTCACAGTTAATTCAGCTTTTTCATCAGCAACAAGCAATTGCCTTCGATAATCCAGAGTCAGATCTTTATGAGTTTGATTTTCAGGGGCAGCGTATTGGCCTTGATACTAGTAAAGTGCATGAAAAAAGCTTAGCAATCTTTGTTAACCAGCAGCAGGTGAGCCAACTTGCTTTACCTGAGTTACAAGAAGCTGAACCAAAACGCGGCATTATTGGTTTGCTGGCACTGGGCTTTAAATTATTCAAAAGTGCAAAAGTCGTGAAAGCGGCTTTAGCGGGTGCTTCGGTGGCAGGCTATGCGTGGTTATTTTCCATTGAATTTGCCTTGATGCTAATTGCTTGCTTGGTGGTGCATGAATATGGTCATGTACGTGCTATGAAATATTTTGGTATTAAAACTAAAGGTATTTACCTTATTCCCTTTGTCGGTGGTTTGGCTGTTTCTGATGATAAGATTACCACCAGATGGCAAGACGTGGTGATCTCACTCATGGGGCCCGCTTTTGGCTTAATTACCTCAGTGCTAGGAGTGGTGCTTTACTACGCCACTGAAATGGAAATATTCGCCGGGGTGGCGGTACTCAGTGCACTGTTAAACCTATTTAACTTGTTACCTATTTTGCCCTTAGATGGCGGCCATGTACTTAAAAGCATTAGTTTTTCGATGCGTTCATGGATAGGTCTAAGTGTGTGCTTATTAGGTGTGTTATTTGGCTTGTGGTTAAGCTATACCTTCGGCTTGATGCTACTGGTGTTTTTCTTATTTGTAGGGGCACTTGAGATTATCTTTGAGTGGCGCGGACGTCACTACTCACACCTCATCCCTCTCGATACTTATGGACAAGGTTTTTCAGCGGTAATGTACGCACTGGTTGTTGCAGGGCACGTTGCAGTGATGATGCACTTTGCTGACTCACAAAGCCCAATCCTAAGTTTGCCAATGAAGATATTAGCAAGTTAATTAACATTTAAGTACTAAGTTATATTCAGCTTAGTGCTTAAATTTAATTAATATATTTTAATTAAATTTCTATTTTATTTTAGTAATTAAACCTTTAATTTGTGCTGCGTTTCATATTTAGGAAAATTCTGATTTACAAAAATTAGAATGTCCCGCTAATTTTAAATTCAAGAGATATAGCAAAAGGATTTTGTTATGAGCTTGTTTAGAAAGGAAGCGATTGCACAGCAAAGTGAACGTTTAACTGGCGTAATCACTTTAGCGCAACCATTATCGATTAAATTAACTGTTGTAACCCTAAGCTCTGTTGCAGTTGCGGTTATAGTATTTCTTTTTACAGCAGAATATTCCCGCAAAGAAACTGTACGTGGTTTTCTCATGCCTAGTAAAGGCGTCATTCAAAGTTTTGCTAATCAAGGCGGAACAATTGAAAAACTTCATGTAAAAGAAGGTGACTCTGTCATTAAAGGACAAGCACTTGCTTCAATTGTTGTTCAGCAAAATGATAGTCAAGGTTTAGATCTCAGTTCACAGTTAGTTGAACAATTAACAGAGCAAATTAAACTTTTGAATCATGAGGTTATGCAAACGAAAGTGTTGCAAAAACAAGAAATACTAAACCTTGAAGCACAGCAAACGCTTTTAAATGAAGAAAAGCTTGCACTACAAAGTCAATTAACACTCGCAGATGAAAAGCTTGACCTATTGCAAAGTCAACAAGCTAATTTCAACCAGCTTAATAAGAGTGGCTTTTTATCGAATATAGAGCGTGAGCAGCAACAACAAGCTTTACTCGATGTTAAGCAAGAAAAGCAAAACTTAGCTCGAATACTGATGCAGCAAAATAATCAACTGAGTCAATTACGCTTTAATCTTGCTAACGTTCCACAACAATATGCACTTCGCATCAGTAACTTAAAACGAGAAATTTCAGATACACAAAACCAACTATCGCAGTTAAAAAGCAACTATAGCTACACAATTACGGCTAGCAATAATGGTGTTGTTACAGGCATCCAAGTAGTCGAAGGAGAGGTGTTAAGCCAAGCAAAGCTTTTACTGCATATTATACCTGAGGGTTCTGAGTTAGTTGCTGAATTACTATTACCAACGCGCTCCGCAGGGTTTATAGAAATAGGCAACGAAACTCGGTTACGTTTTGATGCCTTTCCATATCAACGCTTTGGATTTATCAATAGCACAATTAGCCGCATTGATAAGGCACTTATTACACCAAACGAAGTGCGGTTACCTATTACATTGCAAGAGCCAGTATATCGACTTAGGGCTACCTTAAGTCAGCAGCAAATGTCTGCGTATGGAAAGGCCTTTGAGTTAAAAAGCGGTATGTTGTTTGAGGCAGACATAATGTTAGAACAGCGCACATTAATTGAGTGGTTACTAGAGCCACTGTACAGCCTCAAAGGGCGTGTGAGTTAAGTCAATTAAATTTGAAAGTTTTGGTGGTTTGCTAAATGCAAATTACTAAAAAAGCGGCCAGCTTTAGTTAACTTTTAGCGAGCAGCTAAAGCTAGCCTATTAACAACCTATTTTGCCTATATTTTTATATTGCAAAATAAATAATCAACATTTGCTGAGTATAGATATAAATAATCAGCTATACAAATTTGGAGCATAGATATGCGCGAATTAAATGTAAATGAAGTTCAAGAAGTACATGGTGGCAATCCTGCAGTTTTATTTGTTGCTGGTTTTCTTGCCCGACGTTATGGTGCAAAAGCTATTTCATTTGGGTCAGCTGCTATTATTGCATGGTTTGCTGAGTAAGGAGTTTTATTATGAAAGAGCTTACGAAAGAAGAAGTGAAAATAGTAGCTGGAGGGCTTTGGCCTGCTTTTGTGGCAGGCTACTTTGTTGGTTCTATAGCAAAGAAGCTTTATAACAAGTACGCCTAGTGTAAACAAAAAGGTATAGGCTAGTAACAGCTATACCTTTTTAAATTTTGGAGGCTAAGTCATGTTTTTTTTAGAGTTACTTTATTACTTATTATTAGCATTTATCGCCATTTTTACATGGGAAAGAATTAAACTGAAGGTGGATATACCTGTTTTGATGCATTTAAAAAGTATTCTATTTCAATTGCTTTGTACTTTACTAGTTGCGATAACTTTAGTCTTTACAGCAATATTCTTCAATGTTTCATATAAAGTGACAGGTCTAATCACGGCTTTAGCTACAGTGTTTGTATGGTTGTACATTGAGTTTCATTTTCCAAGAGAAAAAAATAAGACTTGATACTATTATTCAAGGTTTTTTTGGATGTTATGAGTGAATCAAATTTAAACTTTTCTTTTGTTAAATCAGTGCCTTTGATTTTGCAATCCGAAATAGCCGAATGTGGCCTTGCTTCAATGGCTATGGTGGCATGCTATCACGGCCACCAGCTTGATATGCCAGCCATGCGAAATCGCTTTTCGGCGAATTTAAAGGGTATGAATTTACAGCAGCTAATTGAGCTGGGGGATAGCTTAGGATTAGCGAGTCGTGCGTTACAGTGCCCGCTTGAAGAGGTACATAAACTTCAGACTCCTTGTATATTGCATTGGGATATGAATCACTTTGTAGTTTTGACTAAAGTTTCTGGGAAGGGAAAATCAGCTAAATTAGCGATTAATGATCCAGCCCTTGGGAAGCGGAATCTAAATAGCGAGGAATTTAGTAAGCACTTTACCGGTATTTGTTTGGAGCTCACGCCAACCAGTAAGTTTGAAGCTAAACAAGAACAGGCACGAATGAGGTTTAGTCAGCTTTGGAGTGCTGTTACTGGTCTAAAAACTGGCTTAATTAAATTAATTGCGCTGTCGCTGGTTTTACAGCTATTTGCTCTGATGACACCCTATTATATGCAGTGGATCGTGGATGAAGTATTGGTGAGCTTTGATGAGTCTTTGCTCACGGTTCTTGCGCTAGGCTTTGCATTAATTGCGATCATTTCAGTTATTACTAATGCAGTGCGGAGCTGGTTGATTTTAAGGCTTTCGAGTCTGCTAAACATGCAAATGGGGGTTAATCTATTACGTCATTTACTGCGCCTTCCTATGAACTACTTTGAATCCCGCCACATTGGCGATATTGTTTCGCGTTTTGGCTCACTAGCACAAATACGTGAGCGTATTACCACAGGGTTTGTAGAAACATTTGTTGATGGCGTTATGGCTATCACCGTATTGATTATGATGATGATTTATTCACTTAAGTTGACAGCTGTTGTTGTAGGCGCAATTACCCTTTATACGCTTGTACGCTTAGTGCTGTATCGACCACTGCATCAAGCCACAGAAGAAATGATTCAAAACTCCGCTAAAGAGCAATCAAACTTTTTAGAAAACATTCGTGGTATGCAAACAATTAAATTGTTTGGTAATGAAGCGCAGCGCCAAGGTATTTGGCAAAACCGTTATGCTGAGGTAATAAATAGTGAAATACGTTTAGGGCGATTAAATATTAGTTTTGAGTCTTTTAATAAACTACTGTTTGGTCTTGAGAATGTAGTAGTTATTTACCTTGC
The DNA here is from genome assembly GCF_036680945.1 of Pseudoalteromonas sp. P80D2. NCBI lineage: Bacteria > Pseudomonadati > Pseudomonadota > Gammaproteobacteria > Alteromonadales > Pseudoalteromonadaceae > Pseudoalteromonas > Pseudoalteromonas sp. P80D2. The sequence goes on along the minus strand of NZ_JAZDAR010000015.1, from coordinate 113,355 downwards.
TGCACTTTTGGTTATGAGTAATAGCTTATCTGTCGGTATGGTGTTGGCATTTATAGCCTATAAAAATCAGCTAACGAGTCGCTTTGCAAATTTCATCGAGCAAATTATTCAATTTAAAATGATGCGCTTACACCTTGACCGTATCGCTGATATTGCGCTTACTAAGCAAGAAGCGAATCGCGATGGTGACTTGACCTACAGAGGGAGTAGCGACAATAAAGTGAAAGGTAAGCTTAGCCTTGAAAATATCAGTTTTAGTTATAGCGATGATCAAGCACCTATTTTAAAAGATATAAATTTAACGCTAAATTTAGGCGAGTCTATTGCTATTACTGGCCCGTCTGGCGCGGGTAAAACGACGTTAATGAAAATCATGTTGGGTTTATTACAACCCTCATCAGGCAAAGTGTTACTTGATGGCATGGATATTACCCAACTAGGCCTTAAAAATTACCGCAAACAAATAGCCGCAGTAATGCAAGATGACACGCTATTAGCTGGCTCAATCGCCGATAATATTAGCTTCTTTGATCCACAACCTAATTACTTAAAAATAGAACAGTGCGCTCGCCATGCAGCAATTCATAGTGATATTACTAAAATGACTATGGGTTATAATTCATTAGTGGGCGATATGGGTTCTAATTTATCCGGCGGACAACTTCAACGGTTATTACTTGCCAGAGCTCTGTACCAATCTCCCTGCGTCCTATTTTTGGATGAAGCAACGAGTCATTTAGATCAAGAGAACGAAGCAAAAATCAGTGAGCAAATTAAGCACCTAGAGATGACGCGAATAATGATTGCTCACAGGCAAGAGACTATCAATATGGCGGATAAAGTGTTTGAGTTACAAGGTGGAGCTTTAACAAGTACAGTAGCTCAAAATGAAACTGCGTAATCGAGTGTGATTTTAGTAGCTTGTATTTTACAAGCTACTAAAGCAAAGGCTAGGCACGTTAAATTTTGTAGGAAAACGGCCTAACCTATTAACAATCCGGCAAAAAATGCGAATACATGGAGAGTATATTATGCGTGAATTAACCACAATTGAAATTGAACTGGTTATTGGTGGAGTGCTATCGAATACAACAGTTAATGAAGGAGATTTTGAAAGGAAAGATAGGCCTGGGTTTGGCATGCCACACTTGCCTGTACCAACAGAAACTGATGATTGAGTTATTTTTTAGATAAGGAGTAATGTTCTCCTTATCTAAATATCATTTAAATAATAGTAACCTGGTTAGTAACTATTACATGCTTAAGTGAGTAGCTTTTATTACGCGCTTATTTTTATGCTTAAATGACTAGATGAGTTTGCTCTATTATTAGCTATTGAAAGTTCTGTTTATGAAACAATTTTTATTAATTTTCTTTATCACTTACATCATAACCAGAGTTGCTTTTTTTACTTTTGATTTTTCTATTTCAAAAAGTAGTAGCTTGGTAGATTATTTTATCGATATATCTGCGTTCATTTTAGTGTACTTCGTTGTTTCTAAGATCGTTTGTTTTGTATTAAAAAGAGATAAAAGAAGCGAGAGCAGTGATTCTAACTTTAAGTGATAGACTGTAGTTTTGGTAGAATGAAGTACTGATTCAGCGGTGATTTAAGACCGAATGAGAGTTTTGGTTACCTTTGGTAAACAAACCGTTTTGAAGAGGGACTCTCGCTATGAGCTTTTGCCCCTCTCTAATAGGTGATGTTTATAAAGCTTTTAAGGATAAAAACTTAGCATTAACGATATAAACACGCCGGTGATAATCAGCTGTACAAGGCAAAAGCCCATGATGTCTTTGGCTTTTAAGCCGGCAATAGCAAGTACGGGGAGTGCCCAGAACGGCTGAATAAGGTTAGTCCAAGCATCGCCCCATGCGACAGCCATAGCAACCCGTGGCATATCCGCGCCAAGTGTTTGTGCTGCAGGAATGACAATCGGCGCTTGCACTGCCCATTGGCCGCCGCCTGACGGCACAAATATATTCACAAACCCTGCGCTTAAAAAGCTCCAAAAAGGCAGCGTTTCGGCTGTTGCAATGGCAATAAATCCTTCAGAGATTTGTTGAGCAAGTCCAGTTTTTACCATAATGGCCATGATCCCCGCATAAAAGGGAAATTGAATCACAATACCAGCGCCACTAGGGATTGCTTGCTGTAAGCTACTAAGTAAATTATGCGGCGTTTGATGCAGTAAAATTGCGCTAAATAAGAAAATAGCGATCACGCTATTTAAGTTTAAGCCGCCTCCGTTTAGCACAAAATAATAGAATAAATAGGCAAGACCAAAGGCACCTATACCCATACCAAGCAAACGGCTATGTTCAATTACTTCGGCGGGGCGGGTAGGCGTATCTGCTTGCTGCGATTCATCTTCAAGCTTTGCAGGGTCAACATAAACACTGTCTTTTTCGCTCGGCAACATATAGCGATTTACCAGCGGCATGATAATAAATAAGCCCAAAACAATAGCGATATTAAATGCCGAAAAAATTGTGTTTTCGGTGCCTATTACCCCAATACTTTGCTCTGCAAAGTGGCCATCGGTTGCGATTGTCAGCGGCACTGAACCGGCTAAGCCGCCATGCCAAACAATAAAGCCTGAATAGGCACTGGCCACTAACAAACGGTAATCTACGCGGGTTTGCTTCGCAATTGCTTTGGCGAATAAAGCGCCAATCACTAAACCGAAACCCCAATTTAGCCAGCTAGCTAACAAAGATACGAGGGTCACGAGAATGATTGCTTTAGCTGGGCTGTTGGCAAGAGTTGCCAATTTGTTGAGTATGCTGCGCATCACTGGGGTACTCGCTAGCATGTAGCCTGTTAGCAGTACTAGCAGCATTTGCATGGCAAATTGTAATAGGTTCCAAAATCCACCCCCCCAAGCCGCGAGCACTTGCGTGGGCGTTGATGGCGTAAAGAGACTCGCAACGATAAAGCTCAGCAAGGTGAGTAATATAACAAATACAAACGGGTCGGGTAGATAACGCTCTACTAGTTTAGTGAATGGTTTAGCAACGCGATTTAGCATAGTTTTTATTGTTGTCGTCGAATCGATAATGCCAATAAATCATGAATAACGATGATTGGCAAATTGCGACGTCGTTGCTTTAGCTTATGCCTTTAAAAACTGATGCTAAAAGTGCTTACTGTGAATCTTGTTCTAGCACGGTTTTTAAGCGGGCTTGAACTTCTTCTACTAACAGTATTGGCTGGAACTTTGATAAGAACGCATTACAACCAACCTTCTCAACTAAAGCTTGGTTAAAGCTACCACTCAAAGAGGTATTAAGCACAATATGTAGGTTCTTCATGCGGCTGTCGTTACGAATTTCGTGTGTTAAACGGTAGCCATCCATTGCTGGCATTTCAGCATCGGTGATCACCATGAGCAATTCTTTCTCTACATCTTTACCTTGATCAGCCCAGCCTTTTAGCATTTCGAGTGCTTCAAGTCCGTTACGAGCAGGTATGATTTCGATGCCAAGTTGCGACAAGGTATCGCTTACTTGCTTACGAGCAGTTGGTGAATCATCGGCGTGAAGAATTTTGCGGCCTGCAAACTCGTTCACGATGCTTTTATCTAGAATATCTTCAGATATTTGGACTTCGTACTCAACGATTTCTGCGAGCACTTTTTCTACATCGATAATTTCAACCAGCTGCTCTTGGCCATCGCGTTTTACTTTCGTTAAGGCTGTTAGGTAATGATTTTTACCAATTGCCGTTGGTGGCGGCATAATATCTGACCATGTCATATTGATGATTTGATCAACTTTACCAATTAAAAAGCCTTGCACGGTACGATTGTACTCGGTGATAACGAGGTTTGTATCTTCGATGTGTTTAGCTTCAGGCATGTTTATCGCTCTGCGCAAATCAATCACCGGAATTGATTCGCCACGAATATTTACAACCCCAGAAACTTTAGGGTGGGCGTGGGGAATTTTGCTAATTTGCGGTAACTTCACCACTTCTTTAACTTTAAACACATTGAGAGCGAATAAGTGGCGACTGTGTAGGTAAAATAGTAAAAGCTCTAAGCGGTTTTCACCGACCAGTTGCGTACGCTTATCGACGGAAGCAAGAACACCTGACATATTTCACCCTAAACACCTAATACAGAGATAGTATAGTCTACTATCATTTTTCATCGACATGCATTAGTAATTTTCCATCAGTTGCCAAAGAGCAAGCATTACAGTACCGTATCGATAATTTCTTCCACTATAAATCGCAAGGATTATGCATCATATATTTAATCGTTTAGTGGTACTTATTCGCAGTCACATTGATCAAGTAAGTTGGCAGGCTGTGGTATTTACTACGCTTTTGCATATGCTACTTATTTGGTGGCTGCTTATGCTTGCAGGAGAGCAAGCGCTCACACCACTTAGTACTTATTTTTATTATTATGTAGTAACTACATCTACAGTTGGCTATGGCGATTTTAGCGCGAGCACCGAGCTTGGCCGTTGGATTGTCGCATTACTGCAAATACCTTTTGGTTTAGCATTATTTGGCGTTCTGTTAGGAAAAACAGGGCAAACAGTAACTTATTTAATTAGGCGCGCTATGACGGGTGATAAAAGCTTCGCACATATAAACAATCACATTATTATCTTTGGTTGGCATGATACACGTACTAAAAAGATGGTTGACTATATCTTGGCCGATCATAAACGCTTAGATCGTCGTATTTTATTGGCGGTTACTGAACAAATGGAACATCCGTTTTTAGCAAATCCTATGGTTGATTTTGCTCGTCTAAGTAGCTTTACTGATTTAGATGAGTTGAAAAGAATTGCCATTGATCGCGCCGACAAAATTATTATTGATGGTCAAGATGATGACCAGACGTTTACAACAGCCCTGCGTATTAGCAAGTTGGTCAATAAACAGTGCCACATTAGTGCACACTTTACTGATGAAACTAAAATCGAAATGTTACATGAGCATTGCCACAATGTAGAATGTAGCAGTGCTAAGTCAGCCGAGATCTTAGTGCGTTCAATGCAAGACCCAGGTTCAAGCCGCGTACAGGAAGAACTGTTATCGACACTACATGGGGATACTCAATTTAGTTTACCTATCCCCAAAGGCGTGCAAGCAATGGAATTTGGCAAGCTGTTTCATCACTTTAAATATAGTCATGATGCTATACTGCTGGGTGTCGCACATAATTTGAGTGCAAAAAATATGGACTTAAACCCGCCACTTGATTACGTGGTAAGTGAAGGAGATATTTTGCATTATATCGCTGCGGAGCGTGTTTTGAGTGACGAAGTTGATTGGTCTGCGTTGGTTTAATGAGCTATGAATGAAGTTGTGTTTTTAATTATTGTACTCAGTGCCTACATTTTACCTGTGGTCATTGTGCTCAATAGTAAACGCACTCAAGGCCACGAAAAGAATGCTTGGTTAATAGGTATCATCTTCTTTTCGTGGTTAGCTTTGGTAATGTACTTAACAATCATCCCTAAACACGGGCGGGTCAAAAAGCACCGTAAAGTAAAACCTAAGGGTTAACTCTCCTCAAATTGACAGCTGCTGTGTCACTTCAACTGTTTTAGTTTATGATCTATCACAGGATCATCGGGTGAGAGTTGCTGCGCTACTTCTAAGACCTTAATAGCATCGTTTGGGTGCTCATCTTGATGCTTGATTGCAACATCAATCAGCGGTTGCACATCAATCGCATCTTTTTGCTCTTGCATATGCTCAGCTTTTTCTTCAGCTAAAATTGTATGCGCGGTGCTCAGTAAGGCTAAACGATGTGGCGAACTCTTGTTTGCCTTGTTTAGACGACGATAATAATCTTCTTTAAAGCGCAGCGTTTTGGTTTGCTGGCGGAATTGGGCTATATCAACTTGCTGGTGGCTAATAAAATCAACAGCAACATCTTTATAAAAGCCAAACTTATTTAAATATGTTGCATGAACACTATGGCCCATACCAAACACGCGTAAGTGGGTTAGTTGTGGGTAACGTTTAGCATGAGCTCGGTCGATGCGATTCGTTGGGTCGTAAATAATATAACCCTTTGCATGGCCTAAATCTAAATCGTGGTAGTCACCGTTCCAATCAAATTTTTGCGCGATGTCGGTACTTGAACGGTCATCCCATGGCGCTTTTTCTTTGTTTTTTGTGCTAACTGGGTGAAAGAGTAAAACCTTGTCTAGCTTTAATAGATTGGCAAAGGCACCAACGGCAAAGCCTCCTCGACTCAAACCATAACCTAATCGCTCTTTGAACCCGCCAATCAGTGGTGCTAGCTGCTCAATGAAAAACAACAGATTACGGTGCCTAAACCAGTTGCTAATGCCTAAATGTTGAAAGGCGATAATATTCACATCTTGCTTTTTCGCGAGCTTATAAGCCCAAGGCGAAAAATCATCAGTGATATCATGTTCTTGATAATTTGTTCCAGCAGGAGAGAAGGTAATTAGCAGGGGCTTATTGGCATCAATGATATGATATTTCACATAAACGTCGCCGAGCAAATCACCACCAGTCATAGGAACAAGGCTTTGTTGCTCATCGCGTGGGAGATTGGTCCATTCCTCTAACCAATACAATAATTTCATACATCCCCCCCCTTAGTACCTCTAAAATAAAGGGGCGAAATTGTAGCAAAAATAGCAGCTCATTAAAAATGGCCACTACTTTATATGCTTAGCCCTCGCTCATTGCGATGATCTGTTGCCAGTCATGTTCAGTTACAGGCATTACTGATAATCGGCCGCCTTTTTTAAGGGCAATTTCGGTGATTGCATCATTGGCTTTAATCGCTTGCAGGCTAACAAGCTTTTTAAGGTGTGCTTGATATTGCACATCGACCACAAACCAGCGCGGGTTATCAGCGGTTGCTTTGGCATCGTAGTAATCGCTATTTAAATCAAACTGTGTTGGGTCGGCATAAGCTTCGCGAGTCACCGTAGCGATACCTGCAACACCTACATGTTTACAACTTGAATGATAAATCATTACCAAGTCGCCTTGTTTAATGCCATCGCGTAGAAAGTTGCGGGCTTGATAATTACGCACGCCATCCCACATAGAGGTTTGCTCAGGTGCGTTTTTTAGATCATCAATTGAAAATGCATCGGGTTCGGTTTTAAAAAGCCAATAAGCCATAATGAGGTGCTCTTACAAAGATTTACTTCCAATTAGTCTATAGTATCATTAAACGCTTGTCGGGATTGAGGATAAATAAATGAGCCAAGTATTAGATGACCTACTGTCATTAATGTCGTTAGAAGAGATTGAGCAAGGCTTGTATCGCGGGCAAAGCCAAGATTTAGGATTTAGAGCTGTATTCGGTGGCCAAGTAATGGGCCAAGCTCTATCTGCCGCAAAAGAAACATTACCACAAGGGCGTATTGTTCACTCTTTACACTCTTACTTTTTGCGCCCAGGTGATGCTGCAAAGCCGATTGTCTATGATGTAGAGAATATACGTGATGGTAAAAGTTTTAGTACTCGCCGTGTAAAAGCAATTCAATATGGTAAGCCGATTTTTTACATGACCGCTTCTTTCCAAGGTGAAGAAGAGGGCTTATCACATCAAGCGCAGATGCCTGATGTACCACAGCCTGAAGAATTAAAGTCATCGCTTGAATTTTACCAAGCAAATGCAGAGCTTATTCCTGAACCAATTCGAAATAAGTTCATCCGTGAAGTGCCAATTGAAATGCGCCCTGTGACTTTTCATAACCCATTCAAACCACAAGTGATGGAGCCAGTTAAGCATATTTGGTTTAAAGCTAATGGTGAGATGCCTGACGATCAGCGTATTCATAATTACTTACTTGCGTACGCATCTGACTTTGAGTTTTTACCAACTGCATTACAGCCGCACGGGGTATCGTTTATGCAGCCGAATATGCAGGTTGCAACAATTGACCATGCAATGTGGTTTCACCGCCCGTTTAGACTAGACGATTGGATTTTATATTCGATTGATAGCCCAAGTGCGAGCTCTGGTCGTGGTTTGGTGCGAGGTCAGTTTTTTGACCGTCAAGGCAATTTAGTTGCCTCAACGATCCAAGAAGGGGTCATGCGTCAGCGTTAATCTTTTGTGTGCTGAGCTTGGCTTTGCACTATATCGTCAATTGACTGCCAGACCCGTGCTGGCAGCAATGCTTTAAGATATAAATACACTTCACACAGTTCATTGCTACCCGTTAAGCCTTGCTCTGTTTCGGTAATTAGCTTTTGCTCTCGCAAGCTTGAAATAAAACCAATAAGTACTTTTTTGTCGAAGAACTCAGGGGTTTTAATGCCGTGCAAGGTACCTAAGCGCTCTGCTAACACTTGGCTTTCGTGTTCAAGTTCTTCACGCTCAATACCACTGCTAGTTTGAATAAAACCAACCACGATAGCGTAGCGTTGTAGTGTTAAACTTAAGGCGCGACCGAGCATTTCGAGTTTCGCTAAACAATCGTTGCTGTTAGTTATCTTGATATTATCGCCATCAATTTCAATCAGGTCTTGATCAACGAAACTAGCGAGAACACGCGTAATGTAGTTTTCATCTAACTCATGCAAGAACCACTCTTTGGCAAACAGTGGGTAAAAACGTGCAATCAAGGCTTGGCAATCAGCCATGGTAGTTTGATGTGCTTTGAATAAATGCAGCGCCAATAAGCTCGGTACCGCAAATAAGTGCAACACGTTATTACGGTAGTAGTTGAACAGTGTTTTTTCTTTATCGTTAATCGCGATAATTTCGCCAAACTCGTCACTGATCACATCAAACTTATTAAGTTTAAGTGCATGCTCTAATAGCTGCTCGGCGCTTTCGTCTGGTGTGGTCACCTTTTCGCTGTAGCTTGCGCTACGTTGTAAATGTAAATAAAACTCAAGCTGAGCAATCAGCTTAGGTTTACTTAGCGCGTGTTTATCATTTACCAGTAATATCATCGCAAGTAGATTCACTGCATTGAGTGCAGCGGCGCTATTAATATTAACCATTACCTTATCAGCGAGGTTAGCGACTTGTGGTCCAAGCCATTGTGGTTTCTGAACATCAGTTGGGTGAATCGACTCTCGCCAATCAGGTTGTTGATCATTGAGATATTGGTTTATCGATATAGGGTCGCCAAAGTTTAAATAACCACGACCATAGTTTTTAAGGTTTTTAATTGCCTTAAAGATACCTAATACCGACTCACCTTTTTTATCGTTACCGGCAAGCTCTTTTAAGTAAGTATTAATTTCCATTACGTGCTCATAACCAATGTATACAGGCACAATCGAAATAGGGCGATCAATGCCGCGTAACATAGCTTGTAATGTCATAGCGAGCATACCTGTTTTTGGCGGTAACAAGCGACCAGTACGGCTACGACCACCTTCAGTGTAAAACTTTACTGAATAACCTTTGATAAATAACTGGCTCAGGTACTCTTTAAATACTGACGAATACAGTTTATTACCCGCGAATGAGCGGCGAATAAAGAAAGCACCACTGCGACGGAAAATCCCCCCTGCTGGGAAGAAGTTTAAGTTGATACCCGCAGCGATATGAGGCGGAACTAAGCCTAAATGGTAAATAGAATAGGTCAGCAATAAGTAATCCATATGCGATCGGTGACATGGCATATAGATAATCTCGTGGCCTTTATCTGTAAGCTCATGCACTTGCTCTGAAAACTTAATATCAATCCCGTTATAAAGCTTATTCCACAGCCAAGTTAAAATACGGTCTGCAACACGAATGGTGGCATCGCTATAATTGGCGGCAATCTCATCAAGTAGCTTCAGCGCATTTTGGCGAGCTTGCTCTTGGCTGATGTTTTTTTCTTTCGCTTCTATTTGAATTGCTTTTTTTATTGTTGGTGAGGCAAGTAGCGAATTAAATAGCTGCTCACGTGATGGCATTTTCGGGCCTGTCGCTGCCAATTTTTGACGACGAAAGTGCACGCGGGCTACACGTAATAGTTTATGCGGTAGCTCATCAACCTCAGCTTTTTCATTGACCAATAAAGATAAATCGAGTGGCTGACTAAAGCGAATAAAGTTATCGCGCCCAGAAAATAGCAACACAAAGAACTTACGAAACCAGCTGGGTGTTAATGAATGAGACACCAAAGTACCTAAACCAGGCTTTTCTTTGCCTGGGTTTCGGCCCCATAAAATAGTCACTGGGATCACTTGGACGTTTTTCTCACCTGATTGCATCAGGTGGTCAATAATTTGTTTGCCTTGCTGCAGGGCATTGCTTGGTTTGCTTTTATTACCAAATAGCGGTGGTGGGTTTTGAATACCGATAAAGCGATCAAGTTCTGCATTACCTAATAACTGCTCTTCGGTTGGGTTAGGTAAGCCGTATTTTTTACATACCCTTGCCAGTGCAGCTAAATCAGAGCGTGCATTTAGCCTAACAATATAAAAAGTAGGGTTGGCTGGGTTTAGGTTGTATTGTTCAATCGGGTTTTCTGGCAGCACCTTACTTTTTACAAACAAGCGGTTCATACCGGCAGAAATGAAATTTAAACAACGATTAATGATACGCATCAACTCACCAAAGTTATTAGTAGATATTAAATAGACCGAGTCTGGTCAAAAATAAGCGGCATAGAATAACAATTATTAACTGGACTGACCATTTAAAAGCGATTTTCTAGCCTCTTTACTCGCACAAGTATAATTTAAAGACGCTAATGTTATTGATAAAGTTCGAAAATTAAACAAAATTTAATTTAGACCTTTGAGATTTTCAAAATAGTTGTTGCATTTATCACCAATCTATCTATAATACGCAGGCTTTCAAAATTCCCTCGGGAACTTGGAAGGAAAGATTAAGCTTGGATTTCAAGCTAATAAACAGGAATTCCGATTTGGAATTCATCGTAGATATAAGAAAGCAGCCGACATCTTAGTTATTAAGATTGTTTCGGTCGTTTTTTTATGCTCTTTTTAAATGCTCTTTATATTGAGGTTTAAGAATGTCAAATCAACGCATTCGTATTCGCCTAAAAGCTTTTGACCACCGTTTGATTGACCAATCAACGGCGGAAATCGTGGAAACTGCGAAACGCACTGGCGCACAAGTACGTGGTCCAATCCCACTACCTACACGCTTTGAACGTTTTACTGTACTAACTTCACCGCACGTTAACAAAGACGCGCGTGATCAGTACGAAATCCGCACCCATAAACGTCTGATCGACATCGTAGAACCAACTGACAAGACTGTTGACGCTCTAATGCGTTTAGATCTTGCTGCTGGTGTTGATGTTCAAATCAGCCTGGGTTAATCGGAAGATTAGAGAGGTTTTAGGAAAATGGCATTAGGTCTAGTCGGTCGTAAAGTGGGTATGACACGTATCTTCACTGAAGATGGTGTATCTATCCCTGTGACAGTTATCGAAGCAACACCTAACCGCATTGCTCAGATCAAATCTGAAGCAACTGACGGTTATAACGCGCTTCAAGTAACCGCAGGCACTAAAAAAGCAAGCCGTGTAAACAAAGCTGCAGCGGGTCACTTCGCTAAAGCTGGTGTTGAAGCGGGTCGCGGTCTGTGGGAATTCCGCCTAAATGGTGGTGAAGGCGATTTTGAAGTAGGCGCTGAGCTTACTGTTGAATTATTCAACGAAATCAACAAAGTTGACGTAACCGGTACTTCTAAAGGTAAAGGTTTCCAAGGTGGTGTTAAGCGCTGGAACTTCAGCATGCAAGACGCTACTCACGGTAACTCTCTATCTCACCGTGCTCCTGGTTCAATCGGTCAAAACCAATCACCTGGTAAGGTGTTTAAAGGTAAGAAAATGGCCGGTCACATGGGTGCTGAGCGTGTAACGACTCAAAACTTAGAACTAGTTCGCGTTGACGCTGAGCGTAACCTGCTTTTAGTTAAAGGTGCAGTACCTGGCGCTATCGGCGGTGACGTTATCGTTAAACCAGCTGTTAAAGCATAAGTCCTGGAGATTTAGTGATGGAATTAGCAATTAAAGACGCTTCTGGCGCTCTTGAAGTTTCTGAAGCTACTTTTGGACGTGAGTTTAACGAAGCATTAGTACACCAAGTAGTTGTTGCTTACGCAGCAGGTGCTCGTCAAGGTACTCGTGCTCAGAAGACACGTTCTGAAGTAAGCGGTGGTGGTAAAAAACCATGGTCTCAAAAAGGTACTGGCCGTGCACGTGCTGGTACAATTCGTAGCCCAATTTGGCGTTCAGGTGGCGTTAGCTTCGCAGCTAAACCACAAGATCACAGCCAAAAAGTAAACCGTAAAATGTACCGCGGTGCGATCAAAAGCATCTTATCTGAATTAGTTCGTCAAGAGCGTTTAATCGTTGTTGAACAGTTTGGTCTTGAAGCACCAAAAACTAAAGAACTAGTTTCTAAGCTTAAAGAACTTGAGCTTAAAGATGTTCTAATCGTGACTGAAGAAGTAGATGAGAATCTTTTCTTATCGGCACGTAACCTATACAAGGTTGACACGCGTGATGTAGCTGGTATCGATCCTGTAAGCCTAATCGCTTTCGATAAGGTACTTATTACAGCTGCTGCTGTTAAGCAACTTGAGGAGGCGCTAGCATGATCCGTGAAGAACGTCTTTTAAAAGTGATCCTTGCTCCACACATCTCTGAGAAAAGCACTATCGCTGCTGAAGAGAACAACACGATTGTTTTCAAAGTAGCTTCTGATGCAACTAAAGCTGAAATCAAAGCTGCAGCAGAAAAGCTTTTTGAAGTAGAAGTAACTGGTGTTCGCACACTAAACGTTAAGGGTAAAACAAAACGTACTGGCATGCGTTTCGGTCGTCGTTCAGACTGGAAGAAAGCTTACGTTACTCTTAAAGAAGGTAGCGAGCTAGACTTTGTCGGCGGCGCCGAGTAATAAGGGGAGTTAGAATTATGGCACTTCAAAAGTGTAAACCAACTTCTGCGGGTCGTCGTCACCTGGTTAAAGTGGTTAACCCAGATCTACATAAGGGTAAACCTTACGCACCACTACTAGAGAAAAACTCTAAGTCTGGTGGTCGTAATAACAAAGGTCGTATCACGGTTCGTCACATCGGTGGTGGTCATAAGCATCATTACCGTGTAATCGACTTTAAACGCACTAAAGATGGCATTCCAGCTGTTGTTGAGCGTCTAGAGTATGATCCAAACCGTAGCGCAAACATCGCTCTTGTATTATATGCAGACGGTGAGCGTCGTTACATTATTGCACCTAAAGGCTTAAAAGCTGGTGATTCAATCCAATCTGGTATTGATGCACCAATCAAAGCTGGTAACACGTTACCAATGCGTAACATGCCTGTAGGTTCGACTGTTCACAACGTAGAATTAAAACCAGGTAAAGGCGCGCAAATCGCACGTTCTGCTGGTGCATACGTTCAAATCCTTGCTCGTGAAGGTCAATACGTAACTCTACGTCTTCGTTCTGGCGAAGTTCGTAAAGTTCCAGCTGACTGTCGCGCAACACTTGGTGAAGTAGGCAATGCTGAGCATATGCTTCGTTCACTAGGTAAAGCTGGTGCAAATCGCTGGCGTGGTATCCGTCCGACAGTTCGTGGTGTTGCCATGAACCCGGTAGATCACCCGCACGGTGGTGGTGAAGGTCGTACATCTGGTGGTCGTCATCCTGTGTCTCCATGGGGTAAGCCGACTAAAGGTGCTAAGACACGTAAGAACAAGCGTACTGATAAATTTATCGTACGTCGTCGTACTAAATAATAGTTGAGGAATAGCCATGCCACGTTCTCTCAAGAAAGGTCCTTTTATTGACCTACACTTGCTGAAGAAGGTAGAGAAAGCGTTGGAAAGCGGTGACAAGAAGCCAATTAAAACTTGGAGCCGTCGTTCAATGATCATACCTAACATGATCGGATTGACCATCGCTGTCCATAATGGTCGTCAGCACGTTCCTGTGTTCATCACAGACGAAATGATCGGTCACAAACTAGGTGAATTTGCACCAACTCGTACTTACCGCGGTCACGCTGCGGATAAGAAAGCGAAGAAACGTTAAGAGGGGAATGATAAATGCAAGCATTAGCTAAACATAAATTCGCCTCTGGTTCGGCGCAAAAAGCACGTCTAGTTGCAGATCAGATCCGCGGACTTCCGGTTGATCGCGCTCTAGAAATCCTGGCGTACAGCCCTAAAAAAGCGGCTGTATTAGTTAAAAAAGTACTTGAGTCTGCTATTGCTAACGCAGAGCATAACGAAGGTGCTGACATTGATGAGCTTCGTGTAACTACGATCTTTGTGGACGATGGTCCAACAATGAAGCGTATTATGCCACGTGCTAAAGGACGCGCAGACCGCATCCTTAAGCGTACAAGCCACATCACTGTTGTGGTTTCAGATAGCTAGGAGTATAAGTAATGGGACAAAAAGTTCATCCTACTGGTATTCGCCTAGGTATCTCTAAACCTTGGGTTTCTACCTGGTACGCGAATTCAAAAGATTTCTCTGATCAGCTTTTTGGCGATCACAAAGTACGTACTTTCCTTACTAAGGAATTAAAAGCGGCTTCTGTGTCTAAAATCGTTATCGAGCGTCCAGCTAAATCTATCCGTGTAACAATTCACACAGCTCGTCCTGGTGTTGTTATCGGTAAAAAAGGCGAAGACGTTGAAAAACTACGTCAAGCAGTAACTAAGATTGCAGGTGTTCCGGCTCAGATTAATATCGCTGAAGTTCGTAAGCCTGAACTTGATGCACAACTAGTAGCTGACGGTATTGCGTCACAGCTAGAGCGTCGTGTTATGTTCCGTCGCGCTATGAAGCGTTCGGTACAAAATGCAATGCGCATTGGTGCAAAGGGTATCAAAGTTGAAGTTAGCGGTCGTCTTGGCGGTGCTGAGATCGCACGTTCAGAATGGTATCGTGAAGGTCGTGTACCTCTACATACTCTTCGTGCTGATATCGACTACGCAACTTCTGAAGCCTTAACCACTTATGGTATCATTGGTGTTAAAGTTTGGATCTTCAAAGGCGAAGTTATTGGTGGTTTACCACTAGTACAAGAGCAAGAGAAGCCAGCTAAACGCGCGCCAAAGAAAGCCAAAAAAAGTGCTAAGTAGAGGTAGCGAGTAATGTTACAGCCAAAACGTACAAAATTCCGTAAAATGCACAAAGGCCGCAACCGCGGTTTAGCGCAAAACGGTAACAAAGTAAGCTTCGGTACTTTCGGTTTGAAAGCTACTGGCCGTGGCCGTATGACTGCTCGTCAAATCGAAGCAGCTCGTCGTGCTATGACACGTCACGTAAAGCGTCAAGGTAAAATCTGGATTCGTGTATTCCCAGATAAGCCAATTACGAACAAACCATTAGAAGTTCGTATGGGTAAAGGTAAAGGTTCTGTTGAATATTGGGTTGCTGAAATTCAACCTGGTAAAGTACTTTACGAAATGGAAGGTGTTTCTGAAGAGCTTGCTCGTGAAGCATTTAACCTTGCAGCGCGTAAATTACCATTCACAACAACTTTCGTAACTCGGACGGTGATGTAATGAAAGCTAGCGAACTAAAAGACAAAAGCGTAGAAGAGCTAAATGCTGAACTTCTAGGACTTCTTCGTGAGCAGTTCAACCTGCGCATGCAAGCAAGCACTGGTCAGTTAGCTCAGACACACACGCTAAGAACAGTACGTCGCGATATCGCGCGTGTAAAAACAGTTATTAACCAGAAGGCAGGTCAATAATGAGCGATAAAATCCGTACTCTTCAAGGCCGTGTAATCAGCGACAAGATGGATAAATCTTTCACTGTTGCTATCGCACGTTACGTGAAGCATCCAGTATATGGAAAATTCATCAAACGTACGACTAAACTACACGTACATGACGAAAACAACACAGCTCAAACTGGTGACGTAGTTACTATTTCTGAGTGTGCTCCTATTTCTAAGACTAAGTCTTGGACTTTAGTAGACGTTGTTGAGCGTCCAAAGAAAGCTTAATTTTTAATTAAGTTTCCTTACTAAAAAGCCCCGGCATCTGCTGGGGCTTTTTGTTTTTAAAAATAGCTGGAAGCTTTTAGCTGTCAGACGTCAGATTAGATCGAGGAGGGGCTTTCATTTCAGTGTAAGAAAACAAAAATCATAGTTGCTATAGGTTAAACGGGATTTAGTTTGTCCTAGCACCTAGCACCTAGCACCTAGCACCTAGCA
>NZ_JAZDAR010000015.1:0-97173 GCF_036680945.1 Pseudoalteromonas sp. P80D2 | reverse complement strand
CCTAGCACCTAGCACCTAGCACCTAGCACCTAGCACCTAGCACCTAGCACCTAGCACCTTCAATCATTTCCCCAGCGCTTTATCTATTTCTTCTCTTAACCGTGGGCCTTTTAGGTTTTCAGCCATGATTTCGGCAACTTTTGCATTACTGCTATTTTCAAGAGTGGTAATTCGTTCTGCTAAATCACTGGCATAACTATTGTTGCCGTCTCTTGTTGCACGGAAAAATTGGCCAATGAGGGCTGTGGCAGAAATATTGCGAACATAATCATTATCGTCAGTTTGTAACAGTTTTTGAAAGTGCTCAGCGAGCTTAGGCGATACGTTATTTTGGCGAGATAAATTCTCTAATGTACTGACACGAATTTTAGGATCATTAGTGTATTCGCTAATGCTTATCATGGCATCGATTACTGCATTTGCTTGGCTGTCGTCCAAGTCGCGTCTGAGCATGCCTAGGGTCATTTTTAGTTGCCCGTAGGCTGCTAAGCGCTCATTTTCGGACTTACTCAAATTGAGTAAGGTGGCAAGTGCTTCATTTATTGAGCTGTCGGCATATTGTGGGTCTGCTTTGATGCGTTCGCGGTAGTCATCAGGTAAATTACTTAGCCAGCCAAGCGCTGGATTTCTTTTCTCAATTTCGACTCGTCGCTCTTTTTCTTGCTGTTCCATTGCTTGTTTAACTAATGAGGCAAGTCGCTCAGGATCAATTGTTGGCGCTTGATTTTCAAGCTCGTGAATGCGTGTTTCGAGATCTAAAATATAGCCATGTAAGGCGACTAGATTTTCTCTGTCTTGCTCTGGAATGGCCAACTCTTTTAAGTTAGGTTTTGCTTGCTGAATAACTACAGGCTTGTCATTAGAGTTTGCTTTTGTATAGCTATAAATTGATAAGCCCAGCGCAATGCTTGCAAATGCCAGCGCAGTATTCCCTTGCCAAGTCGACATATCACATCATCCAAGTTGCTTTGTAATATCAGCAGATTAAAACAAGCTATTTGTATTATCAAATACTTATGATGATAAAAATAAAAAGCGCAGCTAGTTAACTGCGCTTTGAAATAGAGTTTGTGTCGATTAATGGGCTTTTGCGTATGCTTCAGCTTGTTGCCATACACGTAGCATATTGCCACTTAAAATCTTTTTGATGTCTTTATCACTATAACCACGGTCCATTAGACCTTGCACAAGGTTAGGATAGCTAGAAACATCTTTTAAGCCAGTAGGTAGAGAGTCGCCTACACCATCGTAATCTGAGCCAATACCCACATAATCGATACCAATTAGCTCAACTACATGGTCAATGTGATCAAGTACTTGTTCTAAGCTTGCAAATGGAAACGGGTTTTTAGCGCGATAAGCTGCATCAAAATCTTTGCTTAGCTTAGTACCGTCTTTTTTCTTTTCAGCCTTTGCTGATTTAAGTTGATCGTACCAAGAGCCTGCTTTTGCTGTAACAAAGCTTGAACCGAAGTTAATTTGAATAACACCACCATTCTTTTTAAGAGCTAACAGCATGTCGTCATTCATATTACGCTCAAAGCCTGGGGTGTATTTACGCAGTGATGAGTGTGAAGCAATCACGGGTACCTTTGAAATTTCCATCACTTGATAAAACGCATCATCAGAAATATGTGATACATCAACCAGCATACCTATGTTGTTCATTTCTTTTACCAGCTCTTTACCGAATGGGCTCAGGCCTTTCCACTTACGACGAATATCATAAGATGAATCAGAAATGTGGTTACTCTGCGAGTGAGCTAGCGTGATGTAACGTACGCCACGCTCATAAAAGTGCTTAAGGTTTTTAATGTCGCCTTCGATAGGTGAGCCGTTTTCCATGCCCATAGCAATCGACATTTTACCTTGTTTAAATTGCTCTTTAATATCGGCAGTTGAGTCAGCAATAGCGAATTTACTTGGGGCGCGTTGCACAATCGCTTCCATAGAGTCGATTAGCTGATTTGCTAATTGATAGCTTTTACCTTTGCCTTCAAATTCTAGGTTTGCAGGAATGTAAATTGACATGAAAGGAGCGTTCAAACCACCTTGCACAGCACGCGGATAATCAAAATCACCGTCGCTTGTAGCTTTGGTTACGTCAGCCCACTTGTTATGAATACGGTAAGGCACATCGATATGGGTATCGATTAAAATAGTGTCTTTTGCTAGTTTAATGGCTTTATCTGATGCAGTAACCTGATCTGCATTTGCTTGACCAATTAAGGCCAAAGAAACTGCGGCAACCAGTGAGCTTAGTTTTTTCATTTTTTAATGGCTCTTTAAGTTAAAAAGCCATTGTGAAGGGTTACAGTGTAACTTACAAGTTTAGTCGTTGAACGACGATTGGTACTCTGGGTCAGCTTGTAGAGCAATGAATTCAGCTTTGGATATAATCGTAACTGACTCATGTAACTCAGAAAAAAACACCATGGCTTCACCATTTTTAAGCTGTTGATGAACCTGCGCTACTTTGCTTTCAATGCTAAATTCTTGTTCGCCGTAATCAGTGCCTTCACGTAAAACATAACTTTCGATTAAATTATACAGAGTCTCTTTATCGAGGCGTTCGTGGGGAATGATCATAACTGCTCTTTTTTAACTAATTGTTGAAAATACTCAGGAACAATTCGTTCAAGCCAATATTCGGGCTTAAAAGGGTTTTTACCGCTAATAAATCCGACATGACCCCCTTGTTCTGAGATGCGCAGCGTAACATGTTCACTCACATCTAAGCTATCTGGCACGGCTTTTATTGATAACATCGGGTCATCTTTTGCGTGCACAATCAGCGTAGGTGTTGCAATGCTTTTTAAAAATGGTTTTGCACTCGCTTGCTGATAGTAATCTTCAGCACCGGCAAAGCCATGCAATGGTGCCGTGAGCATATTATCGAATTGCCATAAGTCATCAATCGCCATGAGCTTTTCTGGCGTTAGGCTAATTTGCTGTTCGATTTGTGGTAGCTTTCTTTGCATCGACTTTTTCATACGGTCGAGTAAATACTTTTGATAAATCTTACCTAAGCTTTTACGAATAACTTCGCAAGATGATGACAAGTCAAATGGTGCAGACACAACGGCTGCGCCAGTTAAGTTTGATTTAGTACCTTGCTCACCTAAATACTTTGCCAGTACATTACCACCTAACGAAAAGCCCACGGCAAATAACGGGCGTTTTGGAAACTTGCTCTTCAGGTGGTTGATGAAAAAGCGCAGGTCTTCTGTTTCGCCGCTGTGATAAGCACGTGCCAAACGGTTAACTTCGCGAGAGCAGTTTCGAAAATGCATTAATACTACAGCAAAGCCTTGTTGTTTAAGCTTTTTCATCATGCCTTTAGCATAAAAGCTGTTTATATTGCCTTCTAAACCATGCAATACAATAGCGAGGGGTGCTTGCTCGTTATGAGGTGTTGCCCAAGCCAGTTCTAAAAAGTCGCCATCTGGAGTATCGATTGTCGATAAGTCGTAGCGGGTATTATGAAAAGGGCGAAAAAAGCGCGGCATTATGGTTTGTAAATGGCGATTGCGCATCCACCACGCAGGCTTAAACTCAGGTAACATAGCTGACACTTTCGAAACAAAATAAGCGCCTATTGTAGCAAGTTTTTGCTTTTTGAGAACCGCTACAAGATTTTAGCTAGCTGCAAATAAAAAGCCCCTAAACAATAAATTGGATAGGGGCTTTGTGCGTCGTGCTTAATTCTTACTTAGGAACTTCTGCGTCGTGAATTTTCTTAATAAAGAAACCAACATAGAAAAGGCATAAAACGATAACAACTGCCAAAATGCCGAATGACATAAATAAAACTGGGTCGCTAAAAAAATCTCTGAAGAATACGTTCATGGTTGTGCCTCCTAATGTCTATGAGTTAATCATAGGCTGGCTTGAGGGCGGCTGATATGATCCAGATCAAGCTATTTTCCTGATGCTAAATAAGGCGATTTAATAGTTGATTTGGATCAAGTTTATTAGGGGAGTTCGGAGCTTTCAGGCATGGGAGAGGGAGAATTTCTACGCATATGACAAATGTCGCTTGCTTGAGGCTAATAGGGATTAGTCTCGCTAGGAGCTAGGAGCTAGGAGCTAGGAGCTAGGAGCTAGGAGCTCCTATGCTAACTCACTTCTAACATGCTTTAAGTAGGCTTGTAGGCTTTCTTGCCATAGGACTAATGCGTCGGTTAGTGATTCCTTTAAAGGCTTGTTGTCGAGCAGTTTACGCTCGATTTTCTTAAGTTCTAAACCATAGCGGTTAAAGCCTAGTTGTAAAGCCGTGCTGGCTTGGCGGTGCAGTAGCTTGATGCACTGCTCTTTATCATCCTCGACGAGCTGTTGGCAGCGGATCAGTTTGTTTCTGGCTGACAATACAAACTCGTTGTAAATCGATGACACTTCATCTTCACTGAATGAGCTGACAAGAGTCGCTGCGGCTGTTTCATCATAGAGTGTATCGCGCAGCTCAACAGCAATGCTTGCTGCTTGATTACTTTGTGAATCACTAAGTGCTTGGCGTAGTTTTTGTTGCTTAATTGGTTTGCCAACAATGTCTTTGATGCCAAGTGCTAAGTATTCTTTTATTTCATCAGGGCTAAGACTCGCGGTGAACGCTAACACCGGGGTTCGCTGGTTTAAATGGTCGATATTTTTTAGCTTTTTCAGCACTTCTTGGCCTGTTAAATCAGGCAAATTCATATCGAGTAATACCACATCAAAGTGATGTTTTTGCATTAGTTCAATGGCACTAGTACCATCTTTTGCAAGCTTAATCTTGTGCTCGTCATCGGCCATAAATTCAATGGCAATTTTTTGGTTTAAGTCGAGGTCTTCAACTAATAACACGTCTAGACCAGTAACATAATCTTTTGATTGGTGACGCTGCTCAACAAGACTAAGCTCACCAATGGCAAGCGGAATATCAAAGCTGAAAGTACTACCTTTATTAAGTTCACTCTCGATATTGAGCTTGCTGCCTAGCTTTTCCAATAAGCGGCTGGTGATTGCTAAGCCAAGGCCTGTACCTCCTTTTTCTTTACCTGCGCTGCTTTGAACATAAGGTTCTGTTAGGTATGCAATTTCTTCATCTTCAATACCAGGGCCTGAGTCAATAACACTAATGCGAACAAGGTGATCTAATTGCCCTTCATTGAGCAGTTTTACTTGGATTTTTACTGCACCTTGGTCGGTAAACTTAATCGCATTACCTACTAAGTTAATAATAACTTGTCTGAGTTTTTGTTGGTCGCAGTAATAACATGCTTGATCGGGCAAGTTATATATAAGTTCAAACTTTAAATGTTTTTGCTCTGCTAAAGGGCTGAGTAAAAGGCACAGGTTATTGAGCCAGGTTTTAAACTCGACGTCTTCTTCGTAGAGCGCTTCATCACGCTGATCAAGGCTGGCGTAATCGAGTACTTTATCGACCAGTAAGTTTAGCGACTCAGCTGAGTTAATTATTGCTTCACAATAAGGTTTGTCACGTGGGTCACTCGACTGATTCATGATTAGCTGTGCACTACCCAAAATGCCATTTAACGGCGTACGTATTTCATGGCTGATAGTTGATAGGAATAAACCACGAATTTCTAAGTCTTTATGAGCTTTTTCAGCTAACTGATTGAGGTTTTGTTCGCGGCGTTCATTACATAATAGTGCCATACCAGTTGCATAAAACATCGGCGCAATAACACCATTAATAAATAAAGTGATACTAAACCAATCCGCTGACAATAAGCTTGCTGTTGTGACATCTCCCATCATTAAGGTTCGGCCTGTAAATATAGCCAGAATAATGCTGAGAATTAAAATGTAGACAATACTGCCATTAGGGTAACTTTTACGGCCATTTCGAATAAATAATGCCAGTAAAAACAAGGCTTCAACTATATGCTGAAGATCAGAAACCAAAATCCGACTACGTAACTCTGCGCTATCAGTGGCAAGGTAAATCATGGTAATCGCGAGCGCCACCGTTATCGCAACAAAGGTTTTAAAGCCAACGCATTTGGCATTTAAAAATTGGCAAATCGCAAGTACATGAATAATGGAAGCACTAAAGAGTAGGGTGTTTGCGATAGCAACACTGGCAATATTATTGATATGACCATGCAATGCAAAACTCATTACCGATGCAAACATCACTAGAGGGTAGAAAATATAGAGTAAGGTGCCCGGAGTATTATTATTGGTTCGCCATGTAAGGTAATTAAGAAGAGTCATCACTGCCATCATGGCAGCACTGGCGTAATATAAAGTGGCTGAGTCGAGCATTGTATTTCCGGTGTTTTGCAATCAGTTTGAGCATAAAGTCAATTACAGTGTTTAGCAACCAGAAACAAAAACAGACGCGGCTGCGTCTGTTTTAACTTGTAGGATGTTTAGTTTAGCGAATTTCGTCTGGAATATTCTGCTGTGCCCAAGACAATAGCTCGATACGGTTACGACATTTAGTTTTTCTAAATGCACTATATAAGTGAGTTTTAACTGTATGTGGGCTGATGCTTAAGTCTTCAGCAATTTCTTTATTTTTCGAACCTTTACTCATTAGTGAGATAATTGCTTTTTCACGTTTAGTAAGTTTAACCGGTTCGATGTCACCATCTGTCAATTTGTGGAGTGCGTCTTTATTGAACTGCAACATACGATTTAGTGCATTACACATGATGTCGCGGCGATACCATAGTTGATCTTCAAGTAATAAACGAATGCCTTTCATTAACACATCAGCATTATCTGTTGTGTAAAACACACCACGAATACCACTTAATAGAGCACGGTTTGCAAGTTCAGGGTTTTCATCTAGGTTAAACAGCACGATATCGCATTTTAATCGTAAATTAACTAGCTGCTCTTTTAACTTGCCCCACGGATCTGTGCTTGACGTTTCAATAAATAACAAGCGTGTTCCTTCTGGTACTTCAGAGATATCAGTACCAGATGTCACTGCTAGTCCTTGTGTTTTTAACAATGGCTCTAATACGTTAATGCCAATAGTGTTAATTGGCTCTGGATCTAATAATAAAAAGGCTGAACTACTCATATATATACACTCTTGAATAAAGTTGACAGTTAAATCCTATCACGCAATCCACCCCTTTCGTATTAGAAATTTCTGAGAGTTGTGCAGGAAAAGTACAGTTTGTGTCTGTTTTGTGTCAAAAATTACAGTTAGTTAACTAATCGCAATATGTTAACTAACTGATATATATTTATTATAGCCAAAAATAATATGTTTGTGCTACTTTTTACATTTGTTTACATGTTAAAGTATTAGATTGCTGTTTTTTTCTTGTCCTGATATGGAGGCCAGCCCATTTCTTTACCTGCTAACATGTGTAGGTGTATATGGTACACAGTTTGTCCGCCGTGGTCATTACAGTTCATTACGACGCGAAATCCGTCTTCACTAAAGCCAAATTGTTTAGCGAGTTTTGCAGCAACTACATATAAGTGACCGACTAAAGCGGCGTTTTCTTCCGTAACATCATTAATCGTCGCTATTGGCGTTTTTGGGATGATCAGCACATGAAAAGGGGCTTGCGGGTTAATATCTTTAAAAGCTAAAGATAGATCGTCCTCATAAACAATATCAGCTGGGATCTCTCGGTTAATAATCTTTGTAAAAATAGTCTCTTGGCTCATACTTAGCTCTCTTATAAATGTGGTTAAATGACCGCCCACTAATGACAAACTTTATTTGCAGTGTCAAACTGAAACTGCCGCAAGTTGAACAACCAAGGAGTGAACATGCGTAAGTTAGTATTACTGAGTAGTGCGTTAATGCTATTTAATAGTTTCAGCAGTGTAGCTGAGACTATTCACTTTCCCGAAGAGTTTGTACCCTTACAAGTTGGAGAGCGCCTAATTGAACAGTCGTTTTTCAGTCGTGTTGACGATGTTGAGCTTGCCCCTGGTACTTACCAAGTGAAGATGAAATATACCGATCTTTACGAGCAAGGTTATGATGACCATCAAGTTGTTGAGTCAGAGCCATTTTGGGTTGAGCTTACGGTAGAGAGTGGCAAAGACTATGACCTAGTGTTTAATCGTGCCAGTAATGCTGTTGCGGCAGAAGTGTTTGCTGAATCACCGCAAGTGAGCTTAAAAGCCAAAGGCAGTGAACTTGCTGTGCCGCTATCGATAGTTAGCTATCGTACAGCTAGCGCGCCTGTACAAGCTGTAGCCAGTGCCCCAGTTGCTGCTACAAGTACAAGCAACAAGCCTGCGACTGCAATCCCTGTCACATTGCCTGCAAAAGTACCCGGCGGACAAGCGGGTTTGAAAAATACGCCAAGTGCGGCTGCGATGCTTGAGTTTTGGTGGCAACAAGCAAGCCCTGAAGAGCGCCGTGCGTTCTTACAAAAAGTAAGTAACTAATAAAATAATTAAAAAAGGCGCTGATTGCAGCGCCTTTTTTGTGTTTGATGACTTACTTTGCAAATAAGTCGTCAACAGTACCTTGTGCAAGTGGGTGGTAACCCGGACGTGCTTTTAAGTACACATCATGCGCCCAGTCTTTTTTACCGTTTTTAATAAGTGCTTTATAGAGTGGCACAATTAATTTACGACGACCGATGCCTGATAGGTGTTCATCAAGCGCTGGGTAAATTGGTTGATAACCATTACCTACCGCTAGCATAAACCATGCGAAAGCACGCTCTGCATTAGTTGACTGTGTTAGGTTGAATTGATTATCAAGTTCAGTCATTTTTTCGATGCTTAAATCACGAGGTAGGTTATTCAAAAAGTGTAGCCACTCGTGAACTGACCAATCCGCTGTTGGTAACTGGGCTGCACTGATCTCACCGTTCAACCATGTTTTGGTTACAGCATCAACTTTATCGAAGGCATCAGACGTTGGGTTAGGAGCATCGCTTGGTAAACCAGGCTCAAAGATCCACTCATTAACTTTATCCATGCTCACAACGCCTGGGTATTTGTCGATCAAGTTAGCTTTTAAGTAAGTAACAAATTGCGCTGTTGTAAGAGACTTAAACGCAAATTGGTCAAAGTAACCCTTTACGAATGGGTCAAACTTATCACGGCCAAATTTGTTTTCTAGATAGATTAAGAAAAGCTGACCTTTAGTGTAAGGCACTGAGCTAAATGCATCATCAGGATCGCGGCCATTAAGTTTTAAGTTAAGACGCGTATCTGGTGCTGGTAGAGTTTTAAGTAATGCACGTAAGCCGGCTGCATCAAGCGCTTGTTCCATAACTGCACGGTCACGACCAAACACTTCTTCCATAATGCGGTTTTCAACGTAAGACGTGAAACCTTCATTTAGCCATAAATCTTCCCAAGTCGCATTAGTCACTAAGTTACCAGACCAAGAGTGAGCAAGCTCGTGAGCAATTAGGTTTACTAAGCTTTTATCGCCAGCAACAACCGTTGGTGTGATGAATGATAAACGAGGGTTTTCCATGCCACCAAATGGGAAGCTTGGCGGTAGCATTAATAAGTCATAACGACCCCATGCGTATTCGCCGTACATCGCGTTAGTTTTATCGATCATCGCTTGCGTGTCGTTAAACTCAGCAACTGATGCATCTAAAATTGTTGGCTCAGCAAAGATACCCGTTTGCTTAGACATAGCTTTAAATTCTAAATTACCAGCACCAATTGCGATTAAGTATGGCGAAATTGGTTGTGGCATATTAAAGAGATAATCGCCGTCCTTATAAAGTGCATCTTTATTATCAGCACTCATTACCGCACGAATGTCTTTAGGAGTGTGAATACGTGCCGAGTAGGTTACGCGCATTGCTGGCGTATCTTGTACTGGGATCCAACTACGAGCATGAATTGCTTGTGATTGGCTGTACATAAATGGGTGTGATTTACTGGCTGTTTGCTCTGGCGTTAACCACTGTAAACCTGAAGCTTCTGGGCGGCTGTTGTAGTAAATACGTGCTTTAACCGCTTGGCTTTTAAATTTAATTGTTAATTTTGAGCCCTTCACGTCATCACGTGCAGCAAGGGTGAAGTCAGCTTTGTGCCAGCTGCCATTTTGATCTTGATACATTACTTTGTCGATATCTAAATCGCGTGTATCAAGTACCAGTGTTTTGCTTGTTGCATTATGCCAATCTAGCGTGTGCTCAACAAAACCTTCTAGTTGTTTGTCATCAAAATCAACATCTAAATCTAGTAGTAGGTGAGTGGTTGTTACGTCATCTAAGTTTGCGTAAGTGTGCTGGCTGATTGCATCTGCAGTTGCTTGAGAGCAAGCACCGGCCATAGCAAGACTTAAAAGTAATGGTTTAAACTTCATAATAACCCTGGAACGGAAATGAAAAAGAGCCCGTTTTATAACATGATTAGTGCAGTGGGTTGAGTGATTTTTACAATCTAATGCGTATTTTGCGACGATAGGTTACACTAATGCGATTAGTTACCGGTAACCTTTGAGGCGTTTTGTGGCTCAGTCCCTGCAATCTTTTCATACCTTCTCTTTGCCAAGCCAATGTCAGCATTTTTATCAAATTGATGAAGTGAATCAGCTTTTAAGCACAGACTTTTCTGGGCCATTTTGTATTTTAGGTGAGGGCAGTAATACGGTGTTTTTATCTGACTACCAAGGTGCTGTGATCCACATGAATACGAAGGGCATAGATATAGAGCAGCAAAGCGATGGCTTTTTATTGCACATTGCAGCCGGAGAAAACTGGCACCAATTAGTTGCTATGACTATTGCTAATGACATGCCTGGGCTTGAAAACCTTGCTTTAATACCTGGGACTGTTGGTGCTGCACCAGTGCAAAATATAGGAGCTTACGGTGTAGAGCTTGAAAAGTTTTTGAGATATGTCGAATACTTTGATATTGCCACCAAAACGATAAAGCGCTTAACTAAAGGCGAATGCCAATTTGGCTATCGTGACTCTATCTTCAAGCATGCACTGAAGAACAAAGCTGTAATCACCCAAGTAGGGTTGCTGTTACCTAAAAAATGGCAGCCAGTTCTGAGCTATGGACCATTGCAACAGCTTTCAGAACCCTCTCCACAGCAGGTATTTGAGCAAATCATCACAACCAGAAACAGCAAACTACCAAACCCCAGTGAACTTGCGAATGCAGGCAGTTTTTTCAAGAACCCAGTGATCAGGAATGAGCAACTTGCGTTACTTTTAAAACAGTACCCAGAGCTACCTCACTACTTTGTAGATGCTGAGCATCATAAAGTTGCGGCGGGGTGGTTGATTGAGCAAGCTGGGTTAAAAGGCTTTAAGGTCGCAGGTATTGAAGTGCATCAGCAGCAAGCTTTAGTGCTAGTAAACCACGGTAATAGTACAGGTGATGACTTAATTGCCATGGTAAAGCATGTACAACAACAGGTTTGGCATAAATATCAGATTGCTTTACAGCATGAAGTACGCCTGATCAATGCTGAACATGAATGCCACATTGAATTGGGAGCTTCATCATGAAAGCGCCAGATGGAAATAAGCTCGCTATTTTACAAGCTCTAAATACCGGTGGTTTTATTTCTGGTCAGCAATTGGGCGAGCAGCTCGGTATTAGCCGTGCAGCAGTGGGTAAACATATTCACTCTTTGCAGGAGATGGGGCTCGATATATTTAAGGTTACGGGTAAAGGGTATTGCCTAAATAATAGTGCAGGCTTACTGAACAAAGAAAAGATCGGTCTGCATTATAATGAGTTAGGTGGCAGCACCGCTAATGTTGAAGTGCAGCCTATTATTGATTCAACCAACAGTGAGTTAATGCGCCGTTTGCAAACAGAAGTATCACTGCCATCTGGAAGCGTATTAGTTGCAGAAATGCAGCAAGCGGGAAGAGGGCGCCGTGGGCGCGTTTGGCAATCTCCATTTGGCGCAAACTTATACTTTAGTTACTTTTGGCGTTTGGATGATGGTTTGCAAGCTGCTATGGGGGTCTCTATTGCTGTTGGGCTTGCTGTTTACGATACGCTTAAAGCCTTATATCAATTAGATGTAGAGCTTAAGTGGCCAAACGATATCTACTTAAACCGTGAAAAATTAGCCGGTGTATTAGTTGAACTTGATGGCCAACCACAAGGTCCTTGTCAGCTTGTAATAGGCATAGGTATCAATTTACATATGCCAGAAAGTGTTAGCCAACACATAGATCAAGCATGGACTGACTTGAGTCAGCATGTGCAGGGGTTAGATAAAAACAAGCTGGTGGCCTATTTGTGCTTTTATTTAGAAAAACGTTTAGCTCAGTATCAGCAATCAGGTTTAAACGATATGTATCTACAGTGGAATCAATTAAATGCATTTGCAGGTGAGTGTGTTGAGCTAAATACGGGTCATCGTAGCTGGCGTGGTATTTGCGAAGGAATTGATAATCAAGGTGGCGTACGTATTCGTCAAGACGGCGAAGTGAAAAGTTATTATGGCGGTGAAATTTCATTACGTAAGGCTGAGCTATGAAACTATTAGTGGATGTTGGCAATACCGCAATTAAAGCCGTTTTGTTTGATGGTAAGGAGTACCAAACCTGTGAACTCAGCAATTTACCTTGGTCACAAATAACAGAGCTGGTCTATGCCTGCGTGGGTAGCACTGAGCTACTTAAACCGTTATTAGCACAGGCGCAGCAACATGCTGTTCCTTACTTTGAAGCAGAGGTGACCGCTAAACTTGCTACGTTAACCTGTGCTTATCAGCAGTTTCAAAACCTAGGAATTGATCGCTGGCTCGCGGTGATCGCTGCGTATGTAGAATATCCCGAGCAAAACTGCATTATTATCGATGCCGGTACAGCAACGACAATTGATGTGCTTAATAAAGAAGGCGCGCATCTAGGAGGCTGGATCTTACCTGGCCTTGATTTAATGACCTCATCACTTACCCAAAATACGCAACGCGTGTTTGATGATGAGCAAACCCCATTTACGACTGAGTTAGGGCGTAATACGCCAAATGGCCTAAAAAATGGCGCTATGGTTGCTACTCTTGGTGCAATCGAGCAAGCAAAACAACATCTTAACCAGCAGGGTTGTCAGTTATTATTTGCTGGTGGTTATGGCAAATTGTTAGCAGATACATATATAGATGCTAAGTTTGACAGCTTGCTCGTGTTTAAAGGACTGAATTATTGGCGTGAATTAGCTATAA
This sequence comes from Pseudoalteromonas sp. P80D2, assembly GCF_036680945.1. NCBI lineage: Bacteria > Pseudomonadati > Pseudomonadota > Gammaproteobacteria > Alteromonadales > Pseudoalteromonadaceae > Pseudoalteromonas > Pseudoalteromonas sp. P80D2. The sequence continues at coordinate 84,068 of NZ_JAZDAR010000015.1, read as the reverse complement.
AGCAGTAAAAATACGGGTTTTTGCCTGAATAGTGAGCGTTTAACACATAAATTCACATTTTTTTTAATTTTATGGTTGCATCACAATAAACCTTACCTTAGAATCTCGCCCCGTACTAAAGCAGTGCCGACTTAGCTCAGTTGGTAGAGCAACTGACTTGTAATCAGTAGGTCATCCGTTCAACTCGGATAGTCGGCACCACTTTCCTTTTACCGGAAGTGACTTAGTAAAGAATTTTCGTGGAGGGGTTCCCGAGCGGCCAAAGGGATCAGACTGTAAATCTGACGGCTCAGCCTTCGCTGGTTCGAATCCAGCTCCCTCCACCACTTTATTCTTGACGGTTAGAGGTAGTTTAAGAACAGGTTCCTATGCGGGCATCGTATAATGGCTATTACCTCAGCCTTCCAAGCTGATGATGCGGGTTCGATTCCCGCTGCCCGCTCCAGACTTCTGGTGTTGCTGATATAGCTCAGTTGGTAGAGCGCACCCTTGGTAAGGGTGAGGTCGGCAGTTCAAATCTGCCTATCAGCACCAGTATCGAGAACTCATCTTAATTTCTTCCTTTATCTGTCAGAAAAAACTATTTGAAATTTGAAAAAATTAAATTAATCTACCCTCGGTGGATTATTTTCATATGTAATCTAGATACACAAAACTGATAGGTTCCGTCATGGCAAAAGAAAAGTTTGAACGCGTAAAACCGCACGTAAACGTTGGTACAATCGGCCACGTTGACCACGGTAAAACAACTCTAACAGCAGCAATCACTAACGTACTTGCAAAAGTATACGGTGGTGTAGCTAAAGACTTCGCATCAATCGATAACGCTCCAGAAGAGCGTGAGCGTGGTATCACAATCTCAACTTCACACGTTGAGTACGATACTCCAACTCGTCACTACGCACACGTAGACTGTCCAGGACACGCCGATTATGTTAAAAACATGATCACTGGTGCTGCTCAAATGGACGGCGCAATCCTAGTAGTTGCTGCGACTGACGGTCCTATGCCACAAACTCGTGAGCACATCCTACTTTCTCGTCAGGTTGGTGTACCTTACATCATCGTATTCATGAACAAATGTGACATGGTTGACGACGAAGAGCTACTTGAGCTAGTTGAGATGGAAGTTCGTGAACTTCTTTCTGAGTACGACTTCCCAGGTGATGACTTACCACTAATCCAAGGTTCAGCGCTTAAAGCGTTAGAAGGCGAGAAAGAGTGGGAAGACAAAATCGTTGAGCTTGCAGAAGCACTAGATTCTTACATCCCAGAGCCAGAGCGTGACATCGATAAGCCATTCATCATGCCTATCGAAGACGTATTCTCAATCCAAGGTCGTGGTACNCTAACTTTACTCTCGCTAACTTTACTCTCGCTAACTTAAGCTACCAACTCAAACTACTTCCATTTGCTTTTAACCATTGCTCTGCTTTTTTATAATTTGGATAAAACTGGTTCACACGTTGCCAGAACTTAGCGCTATGGTTCATATGTAAAAGATGCGCAAGCTCATGTACAACCACATAATCAATCACCCAGGTTGGCGCACTTGCTAAATGTAAGTTAAAAGTCAGCTCGCGGCGTTTATTACAACTGCCCCAACGACGTTTATAATGTTGAATTTTAAGCTTTGTAGGGAGCGATTCAGACATCTGTACACAATAATCATGAACACGCATTTCGATATAGCTCTCAAGCTTTTCATGTAAAAACTGCTCCAGCAAAGCGAGGTAGTTAGCTTCTTGATGTTTGACACGTGATGATATTGATAAGGTAAGCTGAGACTGTGCATCTTGTTGCCACATGCTTTTCGGGCCTTTAGCGAATACTATCGGCACGTTTTGCCCAAACAACTTAATAGTGGCGTTTACTAATGGTAGTTGACGGCGCTCAGCATGAATGGATTGTTTGGCTATTTGTTCAGCGACCCAATCTTGTTTGGTCTTTAGCCAGGCATCAATCTCAGTTTGTGGAACATAAAAAGGCGCATAAACAGTCAATTTCTGCTCGGCAACTTTAATTGCCACTGTGGTTCTGCGTTTACTGCGCTTTAGGGTGTAATCCAACAAAGGTCAGCCAATTCGATTAATAAAAATAAGAGATTCCATTTTACCCTGCTAAATAGCTGCTAATCTATAAAGATGACTCACAAATAAGTTTTCACCTTTATGCCTGACAAACCATGTTGTAGTTATACCTCACCAACAGGTAACAAGTGCCAAGAAACAGATATGGGCTCTGGATTTTGCTTTTGGCATGATAGTAAATTTGATAAATCAGGGCTAGATCTAACCCAAAAATTAGAGCGCTATGCAAAAAAAGGTGGCTTATTAGAAGGCCTGCAATTGCAAAGAGCGAACCTTTCAGGACTTAACTTAATAAAGCAGGATGACGAAGAAGGTTATGATCTCTCCTATTGTAATTTTTATCGTGCGAATTTAACGGGCGCTCACCTATTTAATAATAAAATCGCCAATGCTTCATTAATGAAAGCTAATTTACATAGCGCGAGTTTGCATTACTGTGATTTAAAAAATACCAACTTACTAGGTATTAAGCTCAACGACAGCCGAATTGATAATATCGAGTTGGGTGACCAATTATTACAAGAAGCGGCTGCATTTAAAGCACGTAAAAATAAACAGCATGATGAAGCACGAGACTTATTTGAGCAATCTGAAGAAATATATCGCAATTTAAGAAAAGCCTCTGAACATCAAGGGCTTTTTGAGCTCGCCGGTAACTTCACCTACAAAGAATTAAGAATGCGTCATGCGCAATACCGAAAAGGCTCAACCAAGCAAATTACTTCCAGCTTTATAGATATGCTCTGTGGTTATGGCGAAAAGCCCGAAAATGTCATTCGCTTTAGTCTGTCACTCATTATTTGCTGTGCATTTTGTTATTTCTTATTCGGGGTAAGTTATCAAGATTCTGTGATGCAACTGAGCTTTGAAAACTCATTTAAAAGCAATTTGTCGGCATTGTTGAATAGTTTTTACTTCAGCGTGGTGACTTTTACAACTCTTGGCTATGGTGACATTACGCCAATAGGTTTTTCGAGGTTAATCGCAGCTATAGAAGCATTTTGTGGTAGCTTTTCGCTTGCTTTATTCGTCGTTGTTTTTGTAAAGCGTATGACTCGCTAACGCATAATGTATGAACCCTTATGCTCTTTTGCCTGATACATTTTTTTGTCGGCTCGATTAATTAACTCTTCAGCATCTACCGTGCTATCAAGTGGCGCTGCAATAAGACCAAAACTTAGATGAAGCTCAGGGTATTGTTGTTCAAATGCGGCTATAAGTTTTTCACAAATAGTAAAGGCGCTATCTAACTCGCAATCGGGTAAGATGATGCAAAATTCATCGCCGCCATAACGGCACGGTATATCAATCTCGCGAATATTTTCAAGTAAGTATTGCCCTATATATTTAAGGACTTCGTCACCTTTTAAGTGGCCTTGTGTGTCATTCACTGACTTAAAGTCATCAAGATCAAAATAAACAACCGTTAATGGTGATTTGTGACGTCTGGCTCTGGCAAGGTCGCGTTGTAATAGCTCTTGCATTACACGGCGATTGTAGAGGTTAGTGAGAGGGTCGAGTTTAGCGAGTTTCTCAAGTTCTTGAGTACGCTGAGCGACTTTTTCTTCAAGGCCTTTCGCATAGACTTCGGTGCGGCGTTTCGCATTTTCAATTTCGCCCACTAAGCTGTCGATATAAGTATCAAAGACCAAGGTCGTATCAAAGTAAATCAATTTATCAATGATGGTAAGGGTATGACTTAACTCATCTTGATCGCTTATTGCGGTGCGAAGCACATTAAAAATCAGTTCTTTTAAAGTGCACACTGCCGATAAGTAAAGCTTTGGCTCAACCCCAATACGCTTATGCACCATACCAATCCGTAGACGGTTGTTAACATATTCATGCTCGTAACGACCACAAAATAAATCGATTATATACTGCCTTTGTGCATCTCTGAGTCGTGTTAAGGTATCTGCATCGCCAATTAATAACGAAATTTCATCCACTTCGGTTTGTTTTTTATAAAACTCATTCACTACATTTTCGATGGCTGATTCGATTATAGGTTTATAGTTCAAAAGAGATGACAGACTATTTGAAGTCAGCCCTAATAAGCTCATTCTGTGTTGGATTTCTACATCATTAATCTGCATTTGCTCAACTAATGTTTGCTCGGTTCTTCTCATCTACCCACCTCGAACTACTCCTTTTTAATTAAATATAGCCAAGGTTTTGAATCCTACGTACTTAAGTGATAGGTTTTTCTCTAAATTCAGAACAATTTGTATTAGACTGCTATAACAAGCCGTTTCAAAAAAATATTATGCTCGCGAAATTTTTTATCACAGATCAAGACCCCAGCTTAATAGTAAGTGGTGTCTATGATCCAAGCTTAGTTGCTCTTTCTATTGCTACGGCTATTTTTGCTGCTTATTTTTCACTCCATATCATTGATCTAGCAAATAGAACACAATTTGATTCGTACCGTAAATTAGGCAGTGCGACAAGTGCCTTGGTGATGTCAGGTGGTATTTGGAGTATGCACTTTATCGGCATGCTAGCTTTTTCATTATGCACCACCGTGGAGTACGACCCTACACTGACATTTTTTTCATTTATTCCTGCATTTCTAGCCTGCTATACAGCATTCTCATTTTTGAAACGCAAAGATTTAAAGCAAATACCAACAACAATAAAGCTACTCATTGGCTCTGTATTACTTGGCTCTGGCATTGGTGCGATGCACTACTCGGGGATGGCAGCCATGCAAATGAGTCCGCTGCTTCGCTACGACCCAGCTTGGTTTGCAGCATCTATTGTGATGGCTGTTGCATTATCTTTTGTCGGCTTATATGCGCGATTTCACCTAGGTAAGTATTTTAAAAAACTCACTGTGTTTCAAACCCGTGTCATTTGCGCCATTATCTTTGGCTTTGCCGTGGCAGGCATGCATTACATGGGAATGGCCGCCACCCGCTTTGTTGCAACCTCGCCTTTGTTATCTGAAAACGTTCAAACGTCGCAACTTACTTTTATCGCCATTAGCGTTTCATTTGCCACCGTATTATTAACCGCTCTGGTTGGTATCATTAACGGCATGGTACGTTTTCGCTTATTACTGGCAGAAAAATCAGCAGAAGAGTCGCGCTTGGATGCCATTTTAGGCACTGCAATAGATGGCATCGTAACAATTAATATTCATGGCATTATTTTAAGCTTTAATAAATCAGCAGAAACTATTTTTGGTTGGCGCCAAGACGAAGTGTTAGGTAAAAACGTAAAACTATTAATGAACGACGATATAGCCGCGCAACATGATGGTTACTTAGCTGATAGTAGCAGGCATGAAGTTAAAAAAGTGATTGGCGTTAACCGTAATGTATTTGCAAAGCACAAAGATGGTCACTTATTTCCTATTCGACTTGGGCTTGGGGAAGTGAAACAGCCAAATGCAGAAACATTGTTTGTAGGCTTTATAACCGATTTAACTGAGCAACGTGCACTGCAGCAAAGTCTCGAAGAAAAAGAAAAGCAATATCGTACTTTAATGAACAATACTCCCGGCGCTGTATTTCGTTGTTTGCTAGATGAGCACTGGACAATGAAATTTATAAGCCCCAGTGTTGCTGACTTAACTGGTTACAGCCCTGAAGAGTTTACCGATGGCACAGTTACATTTGCTCAAATCATTAATAACGATGATGTAGCGCATATTGATGAAGTTATGGAAAAAGCCATAGCTGAAAAAAACCAATATGCGGTTGAGTACCGCATTCGCCACCGAAATGGCAAAGTTGTGTGGGTTTTAGACCAAGGAACAATTAACGAAAATAGTGATTCTGAACAAAAGTGGATCGATGGTGTACTTATCGATATTACCGCTCGTCACGAATATGAAGAATCACTCAAAAAGGCTAAACAAGAAGCTGAAGCCGCAGCGCAAGCAAAACAATCATTTATGGCAAACATGAGCCATGAAATACGCACACCAATGAATGCCATAATCGGCTTTAGCGACATATTAATGGACAGCCCACTCAGTAAAGAGCAACAAAAGCATATCATTACTGTGAATAAGTCAGCTCGCTCACTGCTGCATTTGCTCAATGAAGTACTAGATTCTGCAAAGTTAGAAAAAGGCAAACTCGATATTCAGGCTGAGCACTTTAACTTACAAGCGCTACTCGACAACATAGTATCGACCTTTTGGCTCGAGGCGAAGCGAAAAGATATCCTGCTTGATTTGATTATAGCTGAAAATGTTGCGCCTATTTATATTGGCGATGAGTCTCGTATTCGCCAAGTGATGAATAATCTCATCGGTAATGCCATTAAATTTACAGAGCAAGGGTCTGTAACAATTACTGTGAGTCAAACTCAAAATAAACAATTGTTTTTCGAAGTACAAGACAGCGGTATTGGCATAGCCAAGCACCGCTTAGAAGCTATTTTCCAGCCATTTGAACAAGCCGACGGCACCATGACACGCCGATTTGGTGGCACAGGTCTTGGCACAACTATTAGTAAGCAGCTTGTTGAATTAATGGGTGGTTCAATTGGTGCTATCAGTGAAGAAGGCAAAGGCAGCTGCTTTTACTTTACCCTACCATTACAAGAAGGTGATATCAGCCAAGTCGATACCTTACCTGGCAATCAATTAAACTTACCGAAACTTCGCATATTAGTGGTTGATGACATTGAGCAGAATGTTGAGCTACTGAACATTTTATTATCGCAAGCTGGGCACACCATTAGTACGGCTCAAAATGGCCTTGAAGCCATTGCAGCATTCGAGCAGCAAAACTTTGATGTAATTTTAATGGATATTCATATGCCGGAATGTGACGGCATTATGGCCTGTAAAGAAATTCGCGAAATAGAGAAAATCAGATGCTTAAAAATTACACCTATCATCGCGTTGACGGCGAGTGTTTTACAACAAGATAAAATTACTACAAAGCAAGCCGGTATGAATGGCTTTGCAAATAAACCCGTTGATATTAACCAGCTGAACCATGAAATTGCGAAAGTGCTTGGTTTAGAAGTAAATAAAATCACTAACAATAAAGTCGGTGATGAGAAAAAGCACATCAACTACGAAAAAGGTGTTTTGATGTGGGGAAGCAAAGAGAAATTAAATACGGAAATTGGCTTATTCCTAAGCAATCATCAACAGAGTATTCTACGACTGACGGAACCAATGCTCAGTGAAGAAGAACAAAAAGCAATTTTGCATACTCTTAAAGGAGTCGCGGGTAATTTAGCCCTCGCAAAATTATTATACTTGTTATCAAACGCTGAGAAAGAACGTGAAAAGGAAAGCTTCCCTACACTCATTGCCGAGTGCGAACAGGAATGGCAAACGCTGATTGCATTGCTTGCAGATCAGCCGCAGTCTAGTTCACAACAGCAACCCATACACGAAACGTCGTTGGGCGCATTTATTAGCCAAATTGAGGCACTGCAAGCGCAAGCTGAGCATGCAGAGATAGACGATGATTTATTAAGCCAAGTGCAATCCCAAGCACCTGCAACCTACCAAGATCAGGTTGTTGAAATTTGTGCGCATTTTGAAAACTTTGACTTTGATGCAGCAAGCACTGCTTTATCAGCTTTAAAGCACACTCTCCAAGCTGCTAAGGAACACCTATGACGCAAATCTCAGAACGTGCAAGAATTTTGGTCGTCGATGATGAACCAGCCAATTTAAAAGTGATCCGTGAAGTACTCGCTAACGATTATCGCTTATCGTTTGCAAAATCTGGCGAGCTTGCTCTTCAGCTTATTGAGAATGAACCTCCTAAGTTGATTTTGCTCGATATTATGATGCCCGACATGAGTGGCTTTGAAGTTTGTAAAGTATTGAAAGCAAATCCTAAAACTGCTCATATTCCTGTTATCTTTGTTACCGCACTTTCTCATGAGCAGGATGAGTCTGAAGGCTTTGCTCTAGGTGCTGTCGATTATATTACCAAACCAATTAGCCCTGCGATTGTCAGGGCGCGGGTTAAAAATCATTTATCATTAGTGCAAGCTGAGCAACTGCAATTAGCCCACATTGATTTGATCCAACGTTTAGGCCGCGCCGCAGAATACAAAGACACGGACACCGGTGAGCACATTGCAAGAATGAGCCGCTACAGTAAAGTACTCGCCCTTGCCTATGGCATGAGCGAGTACGAGGCCGAGCAGCTTAAACAGGCAGCGCCGATGCATGATGTTGGTAAGATAGGCATTCCTGATTCAGTACTATTAAAGCCTGGGCGCTTGAACGAAACCGAATACGAGCACATGAAACAACATGCCTTAATCGGTGCGAAGATTTTAGAGAACTCAACTTCGCCGCTATTACAGCTTGCTCATAAGCTTGCCCTTGAACACCATGAAAAATGGGATGGTACGGGTTATCCGTATGGCCTGAAAGGCGAAGAAATCAGTATTGAAGGGCGTATTGTTACCATTGCAGATGTGTTTGATGCTTTAACCTCAAAACGCCCTTATAAAAAAGCCTGGTCGGTTGAAGAAGCGCTCGACTTATTGAAAGACGAAGCTGGTAAGCATTTTGACCCGCAACTAGTTGATTTATTTATCGGCCAAATAGATAGCATCATAGAAATCAAAAACACTTATACCCGCTAATAGCGTATTAAAGGCCTCATTTGAGGCCTTTTTTAATTGCATCGTAATCATGCGAAGTAATTTCATGGCTGTTTCCAGCACAATCCTTAAAATACATTGAATAAGTAACACCGTGGTCGGCAACAAGGGTTTTAACATCAAATTGAGCGAGATGCTCAAGCCATGCTAAAAACTGTGCTGCATTTGCGCCAAAGGCAATTCCTTTGCTTCTACCGTCAGCTTCAAAGAGTGCTAAACGAATTGTCTTTGCTTGGTCTTCTAAGGTTAAAGGCCCTTTCCCTTCATCCCAAAAAGCGAGTTCTGGTACCACATTAAAACCAAGTACTTGCTGATACCACTTTAGCGCAGCCGCTAAATCATCAACATTTAAGTGGCAATGATCAACACCACATAAAGATGGAATAGCCATGTTACTCACCAATTTCGGTTTTTAACTGCTCTAAAAATTCGAGCATGTAAGCTGTACGTCGTTTGGCTTCATCTTTCGCTGATGGCGTGTTCATGCTCTCGCTAATGTGTAACAGCTTAATGAAAAAATGATCTAGGGTATATTTTGTATCGTCAGGTTCGCGGTTTAAGCAAAATGGGTCGTCTTTATGATACAGATAGCGACCAATTGAGCCCCCTACTTTCATACAGCGACTCACACCAATTGCACCTAATGCATCCATTCGATCAGCGTCTTGCACAATTTGCGCTTCGACACTTTGGACTTTGATATTGGCACTAAAGCTATGTGCCGCAATAGCATGATGAATAGCACTAAAATACTGCTCAGGATAATTAATTGAGGCTAAAAAACTTAACGCCTTATCTGCAGCCATGGTCGATGCTTTTGCCCTGTCTGGGTGGTTTTTAGCAACCGCAACACAATCATGTAACCAAGCTGAGGGTAACACCACAGCCATTTCTGCCTGCTCGGCAATACATAATTGTTTTGCAACCCTCACTACTCGCTCAATATGACTAATATCGTGTGCGACATCGGCATGGAGTAAAGACAAAATAAAGTCTCGACACTGAGTTTCTAACGCTGCAAAGTCTATTTCTGGCTGCATATACTGGCTATCACCATTAACTGATTGAAATTATGCTTACTTTAGCGTGCTTACTGGATTTGTTCAAAACATTCATTGTATGTTTGCCAGTGCTTCATTAAACTATGCCCCCTTTTGTTTGACGCGAGAATCCCTATGTCATCTGCTATTTACCTGCAAGCTGGACGAGAAAAATCACTAAAAAGAAAACACCCGTGGGTGTTCTCAAAAGCCATTAAAAAAGTAAAAGGTAAGCCAGGACTAGGTGATACTGTCACTATCTATGACAATGACGGCAAATTTTTAGCGATTGCTGCTTACAGCCCGCAGTCGCAAATTCGTGCTCGCGTATGGAGCTTCGATCAAAACGAAGTAATTGACCAAGCATTTTTTGAAAAGCGTTTGCGTCGAGCCTATGATGCGCGCGAACAGGTGATCAGCGAAGGCGGCTTAACAGGTTTTCGTTTAAGCGCTGCAGAATCTGACTACTTGCCAGGCATCACTATCGATAAATTTGATAATGTATTGGTGTGCCAACTGCTTAGTGCCGGTGCAGAGCGTCATAAAGGTGAAATTGTTGCTGCACTAATGACTATTTTCCCAGGCTGCGATATTTATGAACGTTCAGATGTTGATGTTCGCACCAAAGAAGGCCTTGAGCCAATCAAGGGCCTACTTTGGGGCAAGGAACCAACTGAGCCAGTCATCATTGAAGAAAATGGCTTAAAACTCGAGGTAGACATTCTTGAAGGCCACAAAACTGGCTTTTACTTAGACCAACGTGATAGCCGTGCAGCCCTTGAGCGCTTTGTTAAAGACAAAACAGTATTAAACTGCTTTAGCTACACAGGTACTTTCTCGCTTTATGCTTTGCGTGGCGGTTGTAAACACGTTACTAACGTCGATGTATCGCAGCCAGCACTTGATACGGCTAAGCGTAACGTTGAGCATAACAACCTTGATTTGTCTAAAGTTGATTTTGTGAAACAAGATGTTTTTAAGTTATTGCGCCAATACCGTGATGAAGGTGTGCAATTTGATACTATCGTTATGGATCCACCAAAATTTGCTGACAACAAAGCGCAATTAACCGGTGCTTGCCGTGGTTATAAAGATATTAATATGATTGCGATGCAAATCTTAAAACCAGGTGGCACTTTACTTACCTTCTCGTGCTCTGGATTAATGGAACAAAATTTATTTCAAAAAGTGGTTGCGGATGCAGCCCTTGATGCAGGTAAAGACTTGTTGATCATGGAACGATTAAACCAAGCTGCCGACCACCCGATTGCTGGCAGCTACCCAGAAGGCTTTTATCTTAAAGGCCTGATCTGTAAAGTTTACTAGTTAAAATTTACAATTTCTAAACCGGCACTCAAGGAGCCATCTTGCTCCTTGGTTGCTCGTATCACACGGGCTGTTGCATCAAATGAGGTAATAGCCGTGCTAGTCGAAGCAATTAACACCCGATACAGACTGCCTATTTCTAAAACTTCATCAAGGTGAATTGCCAGCCCTGTTGCACTTAAATCAGTACACATAGCCTGAATTTCTTCGCCATTAACAACATCTAATGGGATTAGTTTTGCAGGTGTATGAATTTGCATGCGGCGAAAGTCGCGTTTCTCCTCATGAAACATATGGCCTCCTATACCAGTGTTTTTATTTTCTCTATTAATGTTTTAACAGAAAAAGGCTTCACTACATAGGCGTCACACCCGGCATCAAACCCTGCTTTTTGTTCAAGCTCGGTTTCAAGGCCAGACACCATGACAACAGGAATTTGCTCTGTTTCTGGGGTGTTTTTTAGTAATCGGCAGGTATCATAACCATCTAAGCCCGGCATACACACATCGAGTAGTATAGCATCCGGCGGCTCAGCAATAGCCGATGTTAAACACGATGTGCCTGAGTTTGCATAGCTTAACGAAAACTCATTCCCAAGGCTTGCTTTGAGCATTTCAAAATTAAAATATTCATCATCGACGACCAAAATAGTTGGTCGCGGCCGATTTACCGTACGCTCAGAAACTGAGATAGGTCTTTCCTTTTCAATGCCCACATAATCTCCTTTTAGCATCTGTGTTTGTAACTTAAAGCAAGGAGGCGCTAACCTCATTCCTTAGTATTATAACTCACATTCTTTAATTGCGTTTAAAACACGTTTAGCAGATACAGGATAAGGCGTCCCTAGTGTTTGTGCAAATAAAGAAACACGTAACTCTTGTTGCATCCAAAATATCGCACTGATCTCTTCAGGAATTGGCATTCCCTTAGGGATTTTGCTCGCTAATTTTTGATATTGCTCAGCTACTTTATCAAGCTCAAGCACACACAACCTATCACGATTAGGATCAACAGGTAGCTTTTCTAAGCGGCGTTCAATGGCTTTTAAGTAACGTATTAAATCTGTCATTTTTGCTGCGCCGTGCTGGCTTACAAAGCCTTTGAACACTAAGCTTTGTAACTGTGATTTAATATCACCGTGCGCCGTGATCATGGTTAAATCAACGCGTCCTTTCATACGTTTATTTAAGCCATGAGCAATACTCAACACTTGCTCTACTTGGGTAGCGATCTCAACAACCGTATCACCAAGCTCACCGCGAATTTGCTCTTTCGCTTTTTCAAACGCATCTGCAGTGCGGATATTGCCATATTTAATTAATAAACTATCGACGGCTGCAGCGATACAGTCATCAATTAAGTCATTGACCTTACCAAACGGATTAAAGTACAAACCTAATTTAGATTTGTTTGGTAAGTTTTGTTGTAAATACTTAATTGGTGATGGCACGTTTAATAACACTAAGCGACGTAAACCTTGTTGGTGCGCTTGCTGTGCTTTGTGTTCATTATCAAATAGCTCAACCGCGGCTGAGTCTTTTTTATCCACCAGCGCTGGAAACGCCTTGATTTCATATTGACCTTGTTTTTTCACGTAAGAACTTGGGAGTTCACCAAAACTCCACTCGGTTAAATCAGCTTTCTCTATGCCCTTGTCTGCTACTTTCGATAAGGTATCCGTTACCTTACCTTGTAACTGGGCTTTTAGTTTAGATAAATTTAAACCGCGAGCGAGTAACTTATCGTGTTCATCGCGTACCTCAAACTGTAAGCGTAAATGCGGAGCAAGGGTTGATAAATCCCATGCATCTGGCTCAACACGTACACCTGTCATACGTAATAAGCGCGTGCTAATTGCATCAATTAAGTTGCCTTGCATTGGCTCGATTGCAGCAAGTACCGCATCGGCGTAATTTGGCGCAGGCACAAAGTTACGACGAATTGTTTTTGGTAGCGACTTGATAAGCGCACAAATTAACTCATGCCTAAATGCAGGAATATGCCAATCAAAACCGGTTTCTTGTACTTGGTTTAACAATGCAACTGGAATTTGTACCGCAACACCATCAACGGCTTGCCCTGGATCAAAGTGATATGCCAGTGGTAATAATAAGTTCTCTTGCTGCCAAGTATCTGGGTAATCAAACTCGGTAACATGATCAGCACCATGCTGCATTAATTCTTCTCGAGACATGTGCAAAAAGCGCTTATCTTTTTGCTTTTGCCCTTTCCACCACTTATTAAACGCGGCACGATTATTTACATCTTGTGGAATTTTCTTGTCGTAGAATTCAAATAGAGTTTGTTCATCAACTAAAATATCACGGCGGCGAGATTTATTTTCAAGAACCTGAATATCTTCAATTAACTCTTGGTTATATTGTAAAAAGCCTTCATTTTGACCCAGTTCTTGCTCTACTAAAGCGGTGCGAATAAACAACTCGCGACTTACTTTTGGATCAATATTGCTGTATACACAGCGGCGCTTATTAACAATTAATAGGCCATACAAGGTTTGCTGCTCAAACGCGATAACTGCACCCGGCTTTTTCTCCCAATGCGGTTCGCTGTAGCTGCGCTTTACTAAATGCTGTGCAAAGCCTTCAACCCATTTCAAGTCTATGCGCGCGTTGATCCGCGCATAAAGCTTACTGGTCTCAACAAGCTCTGCCGACATAATCCATTTTGGGCTCTTTTTAAATAATCCTGAACCTGGGAAAATATGGAATTGGCTGTTGCGAGCGCCTTTATAAATTTGTTTTTCATCTTTAAAACCAATATGACTTAACATACCGCTTAATAAAGATTGATGAATTCGCTCGCTATCAGCAACATTGGTAGTGGCCTTCATGCCCATTTCATTACATACCGTTGATAGCTGATAAACAATATCTTGCCATTCGCGAATACGCATATAGGCTAAAAAGTCCTTTTGGCATAACTTTCTAAACTGGCTATTGCTCAATTCAGATTGCTGCTCTTCAAGGTAATTCCACAGATTTAAAAAGGCGATAAAATCTGAATCAGGGTCATCAAAACGGCCATGCTTTTCATCCGCTGCACCGCGTTTTTCTTGTGGTCGCTCCCTTGGGTCTTGAATCGACAATGCCGCAACAATAATAATCACTTCACGCAGTGCGCCTAAGCCATCAGCCGTGAGCACCATTTTTGCTAGGCGCGGGTCAACAGGTAAGCGGCTTAAACTTCTTCCTGATTTAGTAAGCTCAGTCTTTTTATGACGTTTAGCAGGCTTAATTGCTTCGAGTTCTTCAAGTAGCGTTAAACCATCGTTGATATTGCGACTATCTGGCGCTTGCACGAACGGGAACTGCTGCATGTCGCCAAGCCCTAAACCAAGCATTTGCAAAATAACAGAGGCTAAGTTGGTGCGTAAAATTTCAGGATCAGTAAACTCTGGGCGCGAATTAAAGTCTTCTTCGCTATACAAACGAATACAGATACCCGCTTCAATACGACCACAGCGGCCTTTTCGCTGATTGGCACTGGCTTGTGAAATTGGCTCAATCGGTAATCGTTGTACCTTGGTACGATAGCTATAACGGCTGATGCGCGCGGTACCTGGGTCGATAACATAGCGAATACCCGGCACCGTTAGTGACGTTTCAGCCACATTGGTGGCTAAAATAATATGACGACGGCTGTGCGGCGCAAAAATTCGGTTCTGTTCAGCGTTTGATAAACGCGAATATAGCGGTAAAACATCGGTGCCTTTAAGGTTTCGCTTTGATAACGCATCAGCGGTATCGCGAATTTCTCGTTCACCGTTCATAAAAATCAGAATATCGCCTGGGCCTTCATCGCACAGCTCATCAACGGCATCAAAAATACCCTGTAATTGGTCACCATCCGCTTCCATCTCATCTTTGTTGATTTCAGTGGTTGGTCTATAACGAACCTCTACTGGGAAAGTTCGACCGGATACTTCGATGATAGGTGCATCATCAAAATGTTTAGAAAAACGCTCTGGGTCAATTGTTGCTGAGGTAATAATAACTTTTAAGTCAGGACGTTTTGGCAGTAAATTTTTTAAATAGCCTAAGATGAAATCGATATTCAGACTACGTTCGTGGGCTTCATCGATGATGATGGTATCGTACTGATTTAGGTATCTGTCTTGTTGAATTTCAGCCAGCAGAATACCGTCTGTCATCAATTTAATGTAACTATTGTCAGAAACTTGGTCACTAAAGCGAATTTTAAAACCCACTTGTTGGCCTAGCTCGCATTGCATTTCTTCTGCAATACGATTCGCGACACTTCGAGCCGCGAGTCGGCGAGGCTGGGTGTGACCAATGTATCCATCAACACCGCGGCCAAGCTCTAAACACATTTTTGGGATCTGCGTCGTTTTACCTGAGCCTGTTTCACCGGCGATGATCACTACTTGGTTATTGGCGATCGCCTGTTTAATGTCATCTTTCTTTTGACTAACAGGAAGTTGTTCTGGGTAGGTCACTTTAGGCAAGGCAGCCAAACGTTGCTCGCGCAATTGCTGCGAACGGCTAATATCTTCTGCTATTTTTTGCGCTATGCTCGCTTGCTTAGTTTCATCGTTGATTTTTTTAATGCCATGAAGGCGTTTTTTGAAGATGAATTGATCTTTGCGTAAACACGTTTTTAATTCGCCGAACAGCGGACCTAGGTTAACCACCCGATACCCTTATATTTCTTAACCAATAGACTGATATTGTATCAAATAATCTATCAGGTGGTCATGGCTTTATTTAATCCGTTCGGTTGGGATTGGCATTGCACAAACATCGATGTAATCAGGGCTTTCAACAAACCATGCTTCTACTCGATTTTTACGTGCTTCGATGAGGTCTTTAAAGGCATTTGAGTCTGTTTTCATCACCCGAAATTCACTGTTATCAGTATCTTTAATATCTGCTAATACTTGCATATCTGTGATGGGGTTAAATGGCTGACCTTCAGTGGCTTTACGCTGCAATAGATTAAAATGCTCCATGCCTTCTAAAACACGACCAAACACGGTGATATTACGGTCTAAATAGCGCTGGCTATTGCCGATGGTGACATAAAACTCGGTACCACCGGAATTAATATCATTACCGCGGGCCATAGCAAAAATTCCTGGGCAATGTACTTGCCATGTTTCGGTTTGGCTTTGGTTTTGTGCCACAGCAAAGCCATTTAAAAAGCCCGTTTTAGCGGCATAGCCATCAGGCCCTTTAAGCTCTGTAATCGCTAAAGGAGCCTCGGTGCGTAGATAAAACTCAGCAGGTAACCCTTTTTTGGCATTTTTAACAGGTTTACTTTCGCTGGCATCCCCGCCCTGCGCAACAAATCCTTCAACAAAGCGATATACACTTAGGCCTTGATAAAACCCTTCTTTGGCAAGCTGTCGCATGTTATTTGCGTGAATAGGCGCTAGTTTATCGTTTAGTTCGATATAAGCAGCCCCCGTAGGTAAGGTTAATTTAATGACGTTTTCGGCACTGACTTTTCGCCACTCACTACTATTTGCGGTTTTAATAATTTCGCCAGCAGAACGTTTTTGACTTGTTTCTTTTGCAGCAATTGGTGCAGCTAAAACTACGCCAAGGCACAGAGTTAATAGACTTAATTTCATTGTTATTATCTTTTAAGTAATTGACAATTCAGCCTATTAACTTATGCCCTAATAAGCAAGTAAAAGCGATGTTTGATCACAAGTAGAGGTATTAGTCCCAATCAAATTTATAAAGAATATCAACATTTTGATAAAGGCCGCTGGTGACCTCAATATACAATTGCGACAACAATTGATAACGAACGGCCACTTCACTTAGTGAATCAAAAATGCCAACACTGTATTTCACTTGAATACCCGGTGTAACGTAGCCAGATATTTCAACTTTGGTGTCATCCCCGCTGCCGCTTGAACTTAAGCTGACATCAGACAAACCAAAGCTTTCACCGATTTTAGATACTACACCTTCACTACGGTTTACACCTTGGGCAAGCAATAATTGGGTGAGCATCGCATCTGTTGAACTATCTCCTTCATCAAGAGGTTGCCCATTTAATAAATAAGCCAATGCTTGGGCTTGGTCCATCGCAGGCTCTGAGAATACTTTTAATGAAGGCTGTTCAACATTACCAGTTAACGTAATACCCGCAATCACGCCATTCGAGGTGTTGTCTGGATTACGAATTGCTTTAATGTTCAAGTACGGTTTATCAATTGAGCCACTAAAGCCCACCTGACCGGTACGAATTTGCAAGTCTTGACCAAAAGCACGATAGGTACCTTGAACTAGGTTCAACTCACCCGTTGCTATCATCGGCGTAACTTGGTCCATGCTGATGTTTATGTCACCTTCAACTTTCGACTGTAAGCCAAACGAGTCAACGCGCACATCATTTTCAACCAACACCTTTAAGTTAATAGCATAATCAAAGGGCACTTTTTCTGACTGTTGCTGCTCAATATCAACAATGACTTCATCATCGCTGACTTGCACAGCACCTTCTGGTAGCTCTTCAATCGCAATACGTCCCCATGGCACGACGACTTGGCCATCAAGATTAAACGCATTATTTTTTAACGACATAGTTAAATCTGGAGACACTTTAAAGGTGACATCTTGCTGAGCACGCACAAAAAACTCTTTACCGTTTAATCTCACGTCAACGTCCGGTAAATCTTGCTGCCAATCAACACCGCCAGATAAATTAAGCGCGCCCCCTTCGGTGTCTTTGAGCTCGCCAGTGAGCTTTGCACTTTGGTTATTAAAGGCAATGTTCACATAAGAGTTTTGCAGCGACACCGGCAAGGTTGCCCCTTCTAGATTGATTTTTTCGACATCAAAATCTCCATTGAGTAATGGCTCTTTTAAAGTACCTGCGATTGCTAACCGGCCTTTTATGTCGCCTGTTAGTTGCTCAAGTGATGCAATAAAGGGTCGTAAGTTTGTTAACTCAATTTTCTCAATAACCAAGTCGCCCGCTAAGGTCTGTTGATTTTGAATATCATCAATGTTGAGCTCTGACGTCACTTTACCTAATACAGATGAATCAATAGTGGCATTAAGTTTACCCGTTTGCGCATCGCTCATTGCCGAGATATCTAAAACCTCTATCGGTAACTTATAAACATTTGCGTCATCAATTAAAGATGCTTCAAGCTGGTTGGTTTTGATATTGGCACGAATCGTTTTCAATGCACCATTATTCCAATTAGCAACAAACTCCCCATTTGCATCGCCTGTTACTTTCAAGTTATCAGGTAAGAAGTGTTTAAATTCAGCAATAGATAGTGCTGCAAGCTGTGCATTTAACTGGCCTAATTGCTCAGTTTGCTGCAAGGTCTCAAAGCATAGTTTTGAGTTATCACTTTGCCAGCAATGCGCGCCTACATTAAAGTCAAAGGTTTTGGTATTTACTTGAATATTAACCGGTTTATCAGTGCCAAAGCGTACTTGATTATCGGTAACAAGAATTTGGCTTAGCGCACCTTGCCAGGTCTCTTTATTAAATTTACCGTCTACATCAAATGATGCCTTGCCTTGATCTGCATCGAGTAAAAAAGTTAAATGATGATCTGTTTTATCGCCACTGGCGTCTAACTCAATTTGATTAATTTTGTGTTCGCTAATCGATGCAGAATCAAGCACCAGTGACACATCCGTTTGCCAATCTGCTGCGTAATCAAATTGCCCTTTTAATGTTAAACCATCAACCTGAATATCTTGATAGCTCAATGTATTAAGGACTAGATTTAAATCAACCGTTGGCGCAAGACGCTCACCACGAAAGCTCAAATCAGCAAAGCCCTTGCCTTGCATAGGCAAGATATCTTGACCACTTGCATCTAGACGCAATTTACCGTCTACACGCCATACGTCATCCACTTGTCCGGATAACGCAATTTCATTTTTACCGCTTTTCACTTCAAGTTTGTTAAAACTCGCATGCAAGCTGCTATCAAGTTCAAAATCCGACAACAAGGTCACTGGCACTTCATTAACTGAACCATTTAATTGGGTGTTATCTAAGGCAAGCTGCCACTCACCTGCCTGTAAATTAAATGAACCATTAAATTCACCAGATAAATCACTGCTTAATGCATCCGTTAAGTATTGGGCTTTTAAGTGGCTTAAAACCCCTTTAAACTCGCTTTTTACCCCGTTCGACCAATCAACTGATGCGTTAATGTCTGCTTTACTGTCATTAGCATTGAGGCTTAACTGCTCAAGTTTTGCGTTTGTTAAACTACCCTTTAATTGCGATCTCACAGTCATTGCAGGTAATGCGTCTAACTGCGTTACTAGGCTCAAACCGACAGCATAAGCATCGGCATGGCCTTTGGCTTTTAAATCAAAGTCTGATAATTGCAGCTGTTGTGTATCTGTCGTAATTTGCCACTTTGCTATCTGGCCTGTTAAATCAAATGGGTAATTTGTTTGTTTTAGGTTCACAGCCCCTTTTAACTCTGCTGGGTACGCTCCTTGCGTTACTAATTCTAACGTTAAATCCTCAAGCGGGCCTGAAACCGATAACCTAGCTTGATGCTCAGTGCTTTTTACAGACACTGCTCCCTCAATTGAATTTTCACCCGAAAGCTCTGCCATTAAGTTAGAGTGCAATTGCCATTGCTGATAACCTGCAGCAAGCTTTTCAAGATTAATATCGCTTCCTTTGGCTGACGCAATCAACTCGATATTTTCAATAAGCTGAGCCTCTTCTGCGCCATAAGGGGTAACAGCAACTTTACTGATTTGAAATTGCTTCAGCTCAACATTAATCGGGAGCGTAATATCAAGTGCTGGTAATGCTGGAAGCTCTGTTAATGGCGTTGATTTAGGCTGCTCTTTTGCTTGATGTAATAACACATCAACATCAGCAATGGTCAGTGAATCCACTGTAATATCCGATGCTTCGCCGCGACCATTTAAGTTTAATTTGTTGACTGTTACATCGGCACTCGGGTGCGCGAGATTAAAGCGATTAATTGCAACTCGCTTAACAGCAACTTTCATTGGTAAGTTGATTTGACCAGCTTGCTCAGCTTCAGGCTCTGCTTCAGTGCTCTGCTCAGTTGATACAGCTTGGCTTTTAATGCTTAGATCAATCGACTGGGCACTTAAATTATCTAGGCAGATACCATCACAACGCCACCAGAATAAATCAATTTTTAGCTGCTTTGCCTCAAGCTTGATGCCTTGATTTTCAAAGTGAACATCAAACGCATCGTTATATAAAAAACGCCCAGATGGCAGGTTGATTTTTAAACCATCAACTAACTTATTCGCTGTGTATGCAATAAAGTGATTACCGGGCGCGGTGAATAGCAAACAAAACACAATAACTAGCAGACTTGCCAACGTGATTGATAGAACCTTGGTTATCTTTTTTAACATCTTCATTAGATTTCAGGCCCTATGGTAATACTTAATCGGGTACTTTTGCTTTCTTTTGTTAAACCCCAAGCATGGTCGATACGTACAGGGCCAACCGGTGTTAAATAGCGAAAACCAAAACCGGCACCAACTTCGACGCGATCACTAAAATCATTAGTCGCAGTACCACTATCGACAAATAAGGCTGCGCGCCAATGTTCAGCAAATTGATAGTTATATTCAACAGTGCCACTCATTAAATATTTACCACCAATTAGGCGCCCTTCCCCATCTTCAGGGGAGATAGATTCATAGGCAAAACCACGTACACTCTGATCACCACCGGCATAAAAACGCAGTGATAACGGCACATCATTTATATTATCGACCAACATGGCACCTAGATTGGCTCTTAAAAACAGCATATGGCGTTCTGCAAAAGTAGTTAACCAGGCATTTTGCAGTTGTAAGCGCAAAATATTGGTTGAAGACATCATATCTTTTAAACCAAACTCTACTGACATCATCCATTGATAGCCTTCATAAGGCGTTGTGCCCCCCTCGGTGTCTTTTTTGGCATAACTAATACCAGGCATCAGCATTTTTGCGCTTTGTTCTTCATCCCCTATTCGATAGGTCTCGTAATCGCGTCTTAAAAAAGCAGTACGTACCCAATCGTCATCAGTGAGCCACTGCCGCTGAAGCTGCCCCGTGAATATACGGCTGTATAAATCATTGGTTAATTCATCTTCGAGCTTGTAACCCACAGAAAAGCGCCAAAGATCATCATTAGGGTCGTCAACTGGCACCGTATAGCCAAGTGAAATATCTTGCTGGCGCTCAGATACATTAAGGTTACTTTCTAAATAGTGACCATCTTCAGTGATCCAAGGCTTGGTCCATTTGAAACGGACTTTTGGTCCAAGGTCAGTGCTATAACCGCCACCCACTTCATAACTATTGGCAGGTTTGTGTAATACATCAACGTTGACAGGCACTTGGTTATTTTTACGTTTTGCAATATCTGCATACACACGAACACTCGCAAAGTAAGGGGTACTCGACAGTGCTAAGTTGTAATCAGAAACCTCGGTCGCTTTATAAGGCTGACCTTGTTTAAATTCAGCCAGCGAACGAATGTATTTTTCGGCTGGAGTCTCACTACCAATTGTGATGTCACCAAACTGATAACGGGGCCCAGTATCGACATTGAAAATGACTTTTGCGCTATTATTTTTTAGCGAAACTGCCAATTTATGCTCATGCCATTTTGCATCAAAATAGCCTAAGTCTAATAGTTGGCTTTCAATACGTTTTCTTGCGGCCTCATATTTACCGTGATTTAAAAAGTCACCTTGTTTGATTTTGATGCTGTTGACGGCAGACATAAATTCAGCGTCATCTTTACCGGCACCCGTGATAGTCACGTTAATATCTGCAATACGGGTAGCAGGACCACGTTGAACATCAACAATTAAAAGCTGCTGAGCATCATCGAAACTAATTTTGATTATCGGCTTATAATAACCAAGCGCCTTTAAACTCATTTCAACTTGGCTTTTAGCGTGACGCCTTAATGCCTTAGAAGTTTTTTCATCGACCAGTTGCTTAATGTAAAGCTCAACGTTTTTTTCGAGATCATCACTGATCCCTTGAATTTTATAATCTTTAATAACAGTTGAGGCACTAATTGCGTGCTGGCTGTATGAAAAGCAGATAAACACAAAGACAAAAAAGAAATGCCGAGTATACAAAAAATATCCTTACTTTTTTGGAAGAGTCATAATCTAAAATGAGTACAAAAAGATACTAGCACAGTGCAATAGCCACTGACATAATTGAAATGTTAAAATTAGTACGCGTTAAACAATTATTTTCGCTACAATAGCGGATAATACCTAGATTTATAATGAATGAGCGACTAAATGCACTTCCCTGATGACGAAAACGGTCAATTATTAGCTGAAATTGCTGACGCTGGTGTCGATTTAACCAGTATGCAAACTATCGATTTCTATATTCTTTTTGAACAAAAGCCTGAAGCAGAAAAATTTGCTGAAACCATTACAAGTGATGAACTTGCCCCTTCAACAGAGTTAGCCAAATGCCCAGATACAGGGGTGTGGGAAGTAATTACTCGTGTGAAGATGGTGCCAGATCACACCTTACTTAGCCAAACTGAACAATACTTAGAAAGCATTGCTAATAGCCATAATGGTTATGGTGATGGTTGGGGGTTGATGGCCGAAGAAGAATAAGCCATTCCCACAATCTCGTAAGGGGATCAATTTAATTGATTCGCCTTACGAAAATTGCCCTGATAATCAAATAGCTTTTCAGCTACTTTCCAACCGTATTTTTTATTTTTACGCGCAATCACAAAATCGGGGGCAAGTAGTTGCTGTTGTAAATTGACAACCTGCTCCGCGCTTTGCCAATCCATTGGGGTAAAACCTGGTGCTGCTCGCTTACCAAACTGCTTATTAAAAATAAATCGTCCGGTGTCATTTGCTAAGTTAAATACCTCATCACAACTGGCCCCATCTTCATCATAATAGCTAATTTTAAGTAACCCTTTTGCGAGCACCTGAGCTGACAAACCACTACACCTTAATACCAAGGCATCTTTTAAATTTAGTGCTTCTCGTAGTTTATCATCAGGGTCTGCCATCATGGCACCACAGGACTGACACTGCCTTGCAGCAATATCATTTTGTTCACCACACTGCTCACATTCTTTAAACCGAAAACGATAATCGCACTGTACTTGTTCTTCACCATCGTCCAGCAAGCCTTGGCAGCGCCTACCAAAATGCTCAACCACTTTGCCTTCGCTGTCTGTTTTACCCCAAAAAATATTCGCAAATCCACAGCCTGGACACAGCACTTGAACAGGCTCATTATCACTTTGCGCTTTTTTACTGCCGACCTCAGGGTAGAACAAATCAAAGCCGTTACCTGCATAATCAATCACTAAGCAGTCTTTTTTTCCTTCGCTTAAACGAAGGCCTCGACCAACAATCTGTTGGTATAAACTGACCGACTCGGTGGGACGTAGAATAGCAATATAATCGACATGAGGCGCATCAAAACCCGTCGTGAGTACAGATACATTTACTAAATACTTAATTTTTTTTTCTTTAAATTGATTAATAATTTGGTCACGCTCGTTATTATCAGTATCACCCGTGATAAGTGCCGTACTATCCTCAGGTAAGTAACTGGTAATTTCTTTGGCATGCATTACGGTTGCTGCGAAGATCATCACGCCATGACGCTGTTCACTGTATTCTATAACTTGCTTGATAATCGCTTTTGTTGCGCGTGTATTATCTTTCAATAACGCATTCATATTCTCAATACTATACCGACCAAATGAATCACTCGGTAATGATGAAAAGTCATAATGGCTAATGGCTGCATCGACTTCATGGGGCGGCGTTAAATAGCCGTTCTTGATCATATAGCGCAGTGGTAACTCAAAAATACACTTTTTAAACGGTGCATTTTTATCACCTCTAACAAAACCATGATAGTGATGATGGTAAACCCAACCCATCCCCATACGAAATGGTGTTGCGGTTAAGCCAAGTACTTTAAGATTGGGATTTTGTTTTTTTAGACTCGCTATCACCAGCCCGTACTGGCTTTGTTCATCACCGCTTACACGGTGGCATTCATCAATGATCAACAAAGAGTAAGCATCAGTGAGCTTTTCTGTATTGCGTGCCAGTGATTGCACACTCGCAAAGGTGACTTGCTCTGTTAAAGACTTTTGCTTTAACCCCGCAGAAAAAATACTCGCCTTAAAACCAAAGCTAATATATTTCTCGGCGTTTTGCTCTACTAACTCTTTAACATGCGCGAGCACCATAATCTTTTGTTTAGCAATGCGCGCAAGTTCAGCAATAACAAGGCTTTTTCCAGCCCCTGTTGGTAAAACAATCAGTGCGGCGTCATCTGTTTGTCGAAAGTGAGCAACCGTGCGTGCTACGGCCTCTTGTTGGTAGGGTCTGAGTACGTACTTCATGTTATCGGACTATAATCGACATAAAAAAGGGAAGCATACGCTTCCCTTGATATTCTTTAAAGCAAAAATTAAGCGAGGTGTTTTGTTAAATCGACACCTTGGAATGCTTTAGGACGTTTGCCACGGCCTGTCCATTCAACAATTTCGCCATTAAATTCGATGCGGTACTTTGGTTTTACCTTAGTACGCTTATCTGTTGAAGCAACATCTTGTAAATCTTCTAATGTAAGTCCTTTTTCTTTTAGTAGATCGAGTACTTCTTTTTTAGCTTCTTGCTGTTGAGTATATTTCTCGATTGCTGTGTCAATTAGCTGTTTTGCTTTTTCTAATTCAGATAATGACGCAGATTTCACAAAAGATCGGATTTCTTTCATTGAGAGCTCTCTTAAGTATTAAAAGTTAAGTTAAATGTTCAACAGTAGCTAGTATATGTGGATTTAATGAAATAATCTATTCCATGTTTATTTTTTATCCTATCTTTTTATTATAGCCATAGCTTTATTTTATCTATTACATCCCTTAACTCAGTAATTAATTGTTCCACTATTAATGTATCTTGCTGTTGATTAAAGGTATTTTCTGTTGTCACTATTAGCTCAGATAAAGGTGGGTATTGCAGCATAACAATAGCGCCTTTAAGTTTATGTATTGCAGCAGAAACCTTTTCTAAATTTTGAGCTTCCAAGTGCTCTTGTAGAGTATTTAAATCACTTTGCAAACTGTTAATAAATACGTCGGCAAGCATTTTTGCATCACTCTCATTACCAAAAACAGTTAACCAATGCTGCTTATCTTTTATACCTTGTAAACTGATATCAACGCCTTCACTGCTATTAGGCAAATCATTAGAGCTTAAATCTATAAACTCAGCTAGACGATTATATAATTCATTAAGTTTATAAGGCTTAAATAAAACACTATTCATTCCTGACTTTAATGCTTTGTTAAAACATTCTTTTGAATCATCAGCGGTAAAGCCAATAATTGGCAAATGTTTAAATTTTTCTTGATTACGTAATTGCTCCGTTAATTTAAACCCATCTAAGTCAGGCATATGACAATCGGTTAGTAATAAATCAAACTGTCCTGTTTCAAGTGCTCTGAGTGCAGCAATACCATCATCAACCATCACTGCTTTGATACCGAGCTTCTGGCATTGTTTTTCGAGTAATAATTGATTTGTTTTATTATCTTCAGCAATTAATATTTGCCCATGTAACTGAGCATTTTGCGCAGCCACCCCCTCATCATTGCTGGTATGTACATTATCTAAAAGCTCTCTTAGAGTATCTGGATATAATGGCTCTATAGGTAAAATATGACAGCTACAATTAGCCGGCCTATGCTCTTTTTTTGCACTTGCGACTAAAATGTAGTTGTTGGTTGCAGTACTGATTGATTGCAGCCAGTTAGCGCCCCACAACGTTTTAATATAGCTTTCATCAATAAGAATATTATCTTCCTGTGTAAATGCCTCTATATCTATTGGCCAACCTAATTGATGATGCTTTACACCCATATTAGCTAGATTATTTAATAACTGATGGTCTTGAGAACACACAGCCCAATTCACTGATACAGCCTGCAGTTTTTGTTTGCTGACGCTTTTAAGTGGCACAGCAATGTAAACATTGGTACCTTTACCAAAGGTACTTGAAATGGATATTTCACCTTGCATTGCTTCAACAAGTTGCTTTGCCAAGCTCAAGCCTAAGCCTGTACCTCCATGGCGACGTTGAATTGAGTTGTCAGCTTGCTCAAAAGGGGTAAATGTATGCGCCAACTGCTCAGCCGTCATACCTTTACCTGTATCTGATATTTCAATTTTTAAAGACTGCTTCTCAAATAACACATCGCAGCTTATTGAACCATTTTCAGTAAACTTCACAGCGTTATTTAAAACATTAGAGAGAACCTGCATCAAGTGGCTTATGTCAACAGAAGCTAAGGTATAAGCAGCTGTGCGCCATATCACGTTAAACTCAAGCCCTTTTTGCTTAGCTAGGTATTCATGGGCACGCAAAACACGACATAAATGTGCTTCTAGGTCGACCTCACGTAATTCAACTTCAATATTGCCTGTCGTGGTGTTAGCAAAATATAAAATATCATCCACTAATGTGCGAAGCTTGGTTACAGAGCTGTCAATGTGCTCAACTAGGTAATGCTGCTCTTCATCAAGCGGTGATGATTTTAACAACTCTATAAAGCCATTTACCCCAGACATTGGCGTTCTTAATTCATGACTCATAGTGGCAATAAAGCGGCTTTTTGCTAGATCAGCTTGATGTGCAAGCTGAGTAGCTTTACTTAAGTCTGCTTGTTGACGTTTAAGTAAGCTGATGTCCAGCAAGATCCCGTTCCAACGCACACCTTGCTTATCGTCTCGTTTATTAATTTCAGCATTAGCAATATAACGACACCAAATTTGCTGGCCGAGATTATTTATCCGAAACTCAATATCAATCAGTTTGTTAAATTTTGTCGCTGCTTTAAAACTCTTGGCGATTTGCACGCGGTCTTCATCAACAATAAATGGCGAGATACATCCCGTCATACCGCGCTGGTTAATCATTCGTGAAGTGACACCTAATAAGCTCTGCGCGCCCTTACTTATATAGGTATAACACCCCTCACCATTGTCATAATACTCATACTGGAATACGCCGCCGGGTATGGTATCTGTGATGGTTTGTAGAAGCTGTTGAACTGACTGATTCTCACGTTGTAAATGGCGGTGCTCAGTAACATCAGTAAGCACTGTCATGATACCTGCTAGTTCACCATCTAACCCCACATACGGCTTTTTAGTGTAAAGCAACTCCAGTTCTTTGCCAGATTTGTTAGTGTAATTAATATGCTGATTAATGACTTTGCCTGAATTTAAACTTTGTTCATTTTGTGAAATTAGTTTTTTTACAACTTTAATGTCGCCGCGCAGATATTGGTTATTTTCATCCCATAAGTGAGCAAAATTTTCTTTGTAGGCACGATTCCACATAACGCGTTTTTGATGCTGATCTTGAATCACCACCATAGTGGGTAAGTCATCAATGAGTTTTTGGGTAAAGTTAAGCTTAATCAATGCCACTTCTTCAGCTTCTTTACGCTTTGCAATTTCGCGATTAATAGTTAACCGCCAGCTAATAAAATAAATCACCGACACAGCGATTAAAATTAAAATAAGAATTGCCGTGGTATTCACTGTTTTACGGTCGTAGCCACGTTCAATACTAAAAATGCCATGACGGTTCACAACATAGCTAAAATCGTTGCTGGTCAGTGTTTTAAATAAGCTGTCTAGCAAAGTCGCAAACTCTGAAAAGTGCTTATTCACTAAAAAATAAATAGGCTGGGTATAACGGTATTTTGGATTAATATAAAACTCACCAATATAGAATTGGTTTAACTGGTATGCCGCAATACTTTGCGGCAATATCACAGCATCAATGTTGTCATTTCTCAGTGCATAAAATAGCGTTTTAATTGAGTCAAATGATACCGTTTCAACGAGTTCATTCGTTACAAGCTTTTGCTTAGGGTCAGCAAACGCTTCTAAATAACCAATTCGTTTAGTTTGGCTTGCTCGTTTAGAGATTAACACCATCTCTAAACTGTAGTGAGCAGGCAGTGCTATCAACACCCCCTCATCAATTTTAGTAGGGTTCATGGTCGGAATTAAATCAATTTTATTGGCTAAAAATAGTCGTTCCAACTCTTTCGAATTAGCCGCAGGTATATACTTAAACTGAAAGTCACTGCGCTGCGCTAAAAGCTCAAGAGTATCGTTTAAATAGCCATTAGCTTCCCCTAAATTACTTGTCGCATGAATTGGATATAAACCATCGACAAAAGAGAATGTCAGTAAGTAATTATTTTCTTCTTTTTTATCAATACGGTTAAAGTCACGCTTAAATTGACTATACGCTTTAGCGGCTAAATATTCTTCACTAGCAGAACTTTCCCATAATTGTCTCGTGGTTGGTGAAATAGCGGCTAATACCGAGTTAACCTGATTGCGTAATGCTGTTTTATTTTTATTAAACATTACATGCAAGGTTTCGCTCGATAACCAAACTGGGCTCACAACTTTCAGGTTTTCTTGAGAGCGATTTTTTAGTTGATGAGATAATACTGAGTAATCACCCATAAAGGCATCAAACGAGCCATCTGCTACTTTTTTAAAGGCGTCTTCGGGTTTTATAAAACGATTAATAAATAGCGCGCCATTTTCAACTAAATATTCACAATGTGAACTACCCGTTATGCACACCCAACGTAAGCTCGCTAAGTTTTTCAAAGCATCATTTGCAATAGACTGATTTGCGACAATACCTCTTGGCGCTTCCATGAAGGGTGTTGAAAATAAATAATGCTTTTTGCGTTGTGCGGTTTTATTTAGGCCTACAGCAAAATCGATCTCACCAACTTTAAGCGCATCTAACAACTCATCTAAACTGTCGTAAACACGGTATTCAAGATCGGCTTCAGCCAAGCGAGCGATTTCATTACTATAACCAACAATAACACCCGAAAACTGCCCATCAGCATCACGGGTATGGTAAGGAAAAAAATTATAGTTAACGATACCCGCTTTGAGTTGTGTGGCTAAGACATCGAATGAAAGACACAGCGTCAAAAACAACACTATGATTTTATGGAAATAACTCAACTTAAACATCGCTTTTATTAAGGTTTTTTAAGTATAAGAGCATAAATTGATTTAAACAACTGCACATAAATCTTACACAAGAGCTTAAGTAAATAATTAAGCCTTAAAAATTAATTATTTTATAATTGTAAAACCTGTAGTGAATTTTTTTATAAAATAAAAAACCCTGCAAGTGCAGGGTTTTAATATACAAGTATTTAAATCGTTCGTTTAGAACTTAAATTTGAAACCTGCATAGTACAGACGACCAACTTGACTATAAAGAGTGTCGTCGTAGTCTAATTCAGAGTTCAATACTGGATCTTTATCAGCTAAGTTATTAACACCTAGTGTTAGATCAAGGTTCCAAGGCGTTGCGTAAGTATAGTTAATATCGATAATGTTATACGAAGATAACTCACCAACTGCTTTGAACTTAGTACCTTCATCATTTGCATCTTCAGTTTCTTCAGCTGTTGAGGCAATGTGGTTCCAGTTTACGTTTAACATGTGAGCTTCGATATCCCATGTTAAGCCCCAGCTGATTCTTCTTTCTGGTAAACCAGCACGGCCAATTTTATCAACGTTAGGGTAACCGATGATATCTGGCTCTTCATAGCTAAGTACTTCTGACCAAGCAAACTTAGAGCGAAGTAGACCTGCGCCACCTAAGTCAAATACTGCGTTAAGTTTGAAATCTAAGCCATCTGTAGAGAAACCAGGAATGTTAGCCATTGGTGCAGTAACAAGTAACGAACGACCCGTTGGATTACCACCACGGTCTACAGATACTTGGTCATAACCAGCAGCGTTATCATTTGGATCTTCAGGGTCACCTAGAAGACCAGCTAACTCAAGGTCAAATACGTCTTGTGTAGATAACGAGCTAACTTGGTTAGTGATTTCGATATCATAGTAATCAACTGACATATCGATATTATCAGTGATGTTATAAACCATACCGAAACTTACACTTTCTGATTCTTCAGGTTTTAATGAATCAGTACCGATGAAGTAAGTTGTATGTTGTTGTGTACGACAATCAGAACGTGATGTACCTGCTGATGTACATACCACAACATCTTTAGCTGATGAAGCTGACTCTTGTGGTGCTTTATATAGATCTTCCAGCGTTGGAGCACGGAAACCTTCACCCCAAGCAGCACGTAAAACTAACTCATCAAATGGCTGGTATTTAAGTGAAACTTTAGGAACAAATGATGAACCTACATCGCTGTAATCATCATATCGAGCAGCTAAGTTTAACTCTAATGTGTCTACTACAGGGATTAACATTTCAGCAAAAACAGCTGATTCTGTACGGTCACCTGCCGCTGAACCACCAGCAGTACCAATGATGTTTTTCGCTTCGTTTTGAGCTTCCGCTTGGTCAAAGTAATCAGTTTCACGGTAGCTAGCACCAACATATAGGCCTAGTTCACCTGCAGGTAAAGTAGCTAACTCATTAAAGCTTACGCCTGCAGTTACTTCACGTAATGTACTACCAGAACGACGGTTACTATTTGCGGCGATATTAGCTAATTGAGTAGCATACGCAGATTGATCTGGGTCACGTGGATCCCAACCATCAATGATCGCATTTTCTACGCTTGGGCGATGAACATAGCCTTGACCCCACTCGTTCATTTCATAACGGTTGTAGTGTGCATCTACATGCCAATCAAACACTTCACCCATACCATTTAGAGATGCACTCCAATCAGCCATGTTGCTAACTTGCCAAGTGTCACGTGAAGTACCTACGTTATTAAAGCGGTAATAACCACGGTCGCCTTCATTAACAGCCATTAAGCCTTTTTCTGTGTCTTCAGCAAGCGCAATAGGGAATGTAAACCAGCCTGCTGCAGGTGCGAAACGACCAAAGCTTTCATTACGCGAATGTAATGAGCGGAAGTTAAAGATTAAATCATCATTGATGTCATAATCAAAGTTAACAAATACTGAGTCACGCTTTGTTGAAGCAGCGTCAGCAGCAACAGCAGTATAATCATAGTGACAGCCGTCGTCAGCAGGGAAATCTGGTGCATCATTATGATAAGCAAATGAATCACCGTACTGCGAACAGTCTTGACCAGTGATCATTGGGTTAAACTCAAATGTTTGCATATCTAGAATGTTACGGCCATACCAGCTTTGACCTGTTGTACCAGCGAATGTACCTGAACCATCGTCTGTTGCACGTGAGAACCAACGATCACGAGCAAAAATAATATCACGCTCATCATGCTCATAGCTGAATACTAGGTTAGAGTTTTCTGATTTAAGACCTGTGATAATTGAGAATGATGACTCATCACCACCGCCATCACGGCTCGGAGTACCCATACGACCCTGAACTTGAACACCTTCAAAATCTTTTCTTAAAATAATGTTAACTACACCGGCGATCGCATCAGAACCATATACCGCAGATGCGCCATCACCCATAACTTCAATGCGCTCTACAGCAGCAAAAGGAATGGTATTTAAGTCAGCTGCACCACCACCCATAACAGGTGAACCTGGCATTTTCTTACCGTTAATTAAAACAAGTGTTCTTGAAGAACCTAAACCACGTAAGTTTACTGTTGCCTGACTTTGCGCAGTACTACCTGATGATGGTTGAATCGAACCAAATGAGTTAAATGTTGAACGGTTTAATACGTCTGCAACACTTAATTGACCTGAATTATCTAAAGATGCACGGTCGATTACAACAACAGGGTTTGCACCCTCAATGTCAGTTCGTTTAATACGTGAACCTGTAACTTCGATTCGCTCAACTTTTTCTACACCTTCTTCTTCAGCAGCAAAAGACGAAGCTGAAAATGCAGCAGTTGACGCTGCACCAAAAGCAATCGCTAAGCGAACTGCTTTTGAAACTTGATTATTTAACATTTGATTCTCCCTGGTCATATCCATGTTATGACTTTATTAATTTATTTTACCCCTTAAAAAGGTACTAGTACCCCATAAGGGAATTAAATACTAATATTAGGGACAACTTTTGGTCAACAGTTTTTTAACCATTGTTTTTCAATGTAAATTTTAAGTTTCAAGTGTATATAAGATTAAAGAAAAATTTGATTACATATATTTCACATTAGTTTATATATTCGAAACAATAAAAAAACCCAGAACAAGGTTCGAGCCTTAATTTCTGGGTTTTTTATATTTTTTTGATAATTTATTATTTCAAATATCTAGCCAAAAAATTTTCCATTTTTGTGTAAAGCTCAACTTTATTTTCTTGCTTCTGAAAGCCATGACCTTCATTTTCTTTCATTATCCATTCATCATCTGACAAAATTACTCCTTTTTTTGCCAGTGCATCACGTAAATCAGTTGCGTGTTGCTTAACTACGCGCGGGTCTTTCGCACCTTGCACTATCATTAGTGGCGCTTTAATTTTATCAACATGTTGCAACGGTGACATTCGTTTCATTAGGGCTTCATCAGATGGATCACCAATCTGCATTTCAAGCACTTCACGTTGTGACTCCCAATGCTTTGGTAATGTATCAAATAATAAAGACACATCTGTTACGCCAACGTAATCTATTCCGCATTTATAAAGTTCAGGTGTAAACGCAAGGCCTGCTACTGTGGCATAGCCACCGTAACTCGCGCCATAAATACAGACCTTATTCGCATCTGCGATACCTTCTGAAACCAAATATTTAACGGTATCTGTAATATCATTTTGCATTTCAGCGCCCCATTTACCACCATAGCCCGCTTGCTGGAATTTGCGACCATAACCGCCAGACCCCCTAAAGTTAACTTGGACTGTGGCATAGCCTCTACTTGCAAAAAACTGGGCTTCAGGATTGAATCCCCAATAATCTCGAATTCCAAAGGGACCACCATGTGGATTTACGATAAGAGGTAGCTGTTTACCCGACGAGTTTTTAGGAATTGTGATATAACCATTTAATGTTAAACCATCTCTACTTTTGAATTCGATAGGCTGCATCGGCGACATCGCTTTAGGATCTATCCATGACATTGGGCTTAATAATGCTTTTAAGCTATTGTCATTTTTATTGAATAAATAATATTGGCCGGGATCAGTGTCACTCGCTGCATAGACAATATTGAGCACTTCATCATCAGAGCGACTGGTAATTGTCACAACTTTATCGGGAAATGTCTGCTTTAATGAGGTCATCATTTTTGCAGTCTGTTCATCGAAGTATACTTCTTCAGGGTATTTGTCATAAAAACTAATTGAAGTAAGCTTTTTACGCTTTCTCGAAAAGCTAAGCGATGTAACATCAACGTTATCATGGGCAAAAATTTGTTCGCCTAACTTATTCGTTTCTGGATCGAAATAAAAAACAGCTTTGGTATCACGACCTAAATCAGAAGCGACGAACAACCTTTTATTATCGAAATCAAATGCCAATGGTTCAATATTTGCTTCTTCGGCATTGTACTCTCGTAATACTCTGAATTTTTCTTCGCCTTTTCCTTTATATAGTAAAGTACCTTTTAAACCTTCAATCGTTAAAGCGCCACGTACCTCACCATCATGATCAAGCATCCACCCCTGAACGTTACCAGGGTTCTTTGCAAGTAAGTCCATCTTGTAATTACGTTCGTGTTTACGATCCCAACGGCTGTCGATTGGCAGTTTATATAAATCTGGAGCAACAATGTTTCGGCCGTTATATTGCACCAGAATATGCTTCGGATCATCTGGTAATAAATGCACAACTGATGCAGAGCGGATACCTGATGCGCCAACTTTTGATCCGACTAACTGCACGACCTTCGCACGTTTCTTATGGGCATCAATTGTATAAATACTGAATGCTTCATTACCATTACTGTCTAGTGTAAAAATAATGTCATCATTATTCGCCCAAGAGAAACTATTGATATCTTGCTCATCAAACTTTGTTATTGGCCTCGCATTTTTAAAGCCATCAACTTCCATTACAACAATATTTCTACGCTCGTTAATTGGCGATAAAACCGCAAGATACTTACCATTTGGAGAAAGTTGCAAATTAGAAAATTTAGGTGTTTTAAAGAAGTCCTCAATTGGGATGTCTTGCGTTTTGGAGCCGACACTCATAGATAAACTGAGCAAACTACTCAAAAGTAAAAACCATATTATTTTCATTTTAATATTCCCTTTAATTATGACGATAAATGTTTGGGTTATTTATAACTTAGTACTTTGCATAAAAAAACCCTGCTACAGCAGGGTTTTAAGAGCTTATACTAATTATTTTAGCTTAGAATTTTTGTTCTAAACGAAGGTACATTGAACGACCTGTTTGATCGTATAATGACCAGCTTGAATCACGGTAATCACGGAAGCCGTCATACCAAGAAGGTGCTTTCTTATCAAATACGTTGTTAACACCTACAGAAATTTTAGTATTTGTTGGTGCAGTGTATGTGAACTGAGCATTATGCTTGAAGTATGAAGGAACGTCAGCAAGGTAATCAACACCCCACTCTTCGTTACCTGACTCTTGAGCGCCTACGTAGAACATAGTCCAAGAAGCACTGTAATCTTCATAAGAATAGCTAACACCTAAATCAGCTTTCCAATCTGGGTAATCTTGAAGACCAGCATAATCAAACGGTTCTGCATCTTTGTCAGCTTTCTCTTCAAATTCCATAACTTTTGAAACGTTTAGCATTACGCCAAAGTCACCGAAGCTAGTTTCATGCTTGTAGCGAGTTGAGAAATCGAAACCAGACGTTTGTAGTGATGCTTTATTGATATAACCTGTGTAGATGTAATCAATTTGGCCAGTACCATTAGCACGGTCGATAGCATCTGGTGTAGAACCTAAACCACCTTCTTCTTGTTCAATACGTAGAAGTTCAGTTGTGCTTACGTCATCGATACGGTTTTCGTAGCTGATATCGTAGTAAGTTAATTCTACTGCTAAGCCATCAACGATATCCCATACGAAACCAAGCGTCGTAGAGTCACCCGTTTCTTCAGTAAGGTTTGCATTACCACCGAACCATGTCGCTACTTGCTCACCAGCGTCAGAACAATAACCTTCTAATGATTGACCAGGGTTAGCATCACACCATGCTGTATCACGAACAGTTGGGAAGCTTAATGCATAAGACTGGAACATTTCGCCCATGTTAGGAGCACGGAAAGACTCACCCCAAGAACCACGGATTAATAATGTGTCAGTTGGGCGCCAAGTAACACCTACTTTTGGAACAACCTTATCAAATGTAGTGCTCTTTTCACCAAGGTTAGTCATACCTGACTGTTCGTATTTCTCATAACGACCAGCAACAGTTACATCAATTTCGTAAGGTAAGCTTGCTTGAATTTCCATGTATGCAGCAGTACGGTCACGAGTTGCATATACGTCATCGCCGCCTGAACCGCCTGAGATGAAACCATTTGCAGACTCAGGATCAGATACTTGAGTGAAATCAATTTCTTCAAATTCTGCACCAACAACACCAGCAATAACGAAATCACCGTTATCAACGAATGTAGTAGATACTAAACCATCAATTTGTTGGCTTTCGTAACGACCTTCATAAGTACCTGTATGCGCTGCATATTGGTATAAGTCTGTAAGTTGAGTATTCCACTCTTCGTAGCTCATGCCAGTAGTGTTAAGAATATCATATTCACCAGAGTCAATTGCGCTTTGTAACATTACGTCATTAACTAGGTTGCTACCAAAAACATTTGTTTTAGAGATGCTGTTTTGATAGTTGATTTCCCAATCAAAACCATTACCAATATCAGTGAAGCCTTCAAGACCTAATACGATGTCTGTAGTTACAACTTCTGTTTTTGTATCACGGTTACCAATTGGCACAGAACGCATGTAAAGACGGATATCTTCATCTTCTGGGTTATATTGGTTGTCAGCATCCATCCAAACTGCACCGGTAGATACTGGCGTACCTGCGTAACGAGAGTTTGTTTCGTTGAAACTTGCCATTGCACGACCAACAAAGCGAATGTTGTCAGTCAATTCATAGTTAAAGTTAGTTAAGAATGAGTTGTTTTCTACGTCTGGGTAGAATTTTGTAACGTTACCGTAATTGTATAAACAACCACCAACGCCGTTCTCATCCATAGAATTTACGACGTCAGCTGTTTGGTCACAAAGCTCAGGGTTAGAGATATAGCTACCCGCACCACCGATTCGGTAGTTTGGAACATGGCTATAACCGCTGTACGCACCGTAAGTTGGATCGTCCATCGCCCAAATTTCTTTGTCGAAGATTGCATTGTCACGTGAGTTTTCATACGTGAAGATGATGTTACCTTTTTCAGATGTGTAACCTGAAGTAATTGAGAAAGTTTTGCTTTCGCCACCTTCAACTTTAGGTACTTCGTAATCGTATTTTACGCTAACGCCATCAAAGTCTTTTTTAGTGATGATATTGATTACACCAGCAACTGCAGATGAACCATAAACAGCTGATGCGCCATCGCGAAGAATTTCAACACGCTCAACAACAGCCATTGGGATGATTGATGTATCAGCCGATGAACCAGAAGATGAACTTGTACCAGGCATACGACGACCATCTAATAATACAAGTGTCGCGTCAGAGCCAAGGCCACGTAAGTTAATGTTAGAAGAAGCTGCACCACCAGCACCGTAACCAGATACACCTTTCCAAGAACCGAAAGAGTTAGAAGCAAGGTTATTTAAAACGTCAGCAACTGTAGGCTCACCTGAAAGGCTGATTTCTGCCGCTGATAAAACGGTAACTGGAGAGCTGTTCTCAAGATCTACCTGCTTGATACGTGAACCAGTAACTTGGATACGCTCAACTTTTTCTGCGTTTTCTTCATCTGCAGCAAATGTGCTTGCAGAAAATGCAGCTGTAGAAGCTGCGCCAAAAGCGATCGCTAAGCGAACAGCTTTTGAAACTTTATTATTTAACATTTGATTCTCCCTGGACCATGTTATTCATGGAATATTTATAGTTATTCAAAAAAAATGCATATTAGGCAGTAATTTTGAGCTTTGATAATAATACTCGCCACTCTTAAAGGTCAACACTTCGCTAACTCAAAAGTTCAATTTTTAACAATAAATAAAACACTAACCAAAATAATAAAACATAATTAACACCTTCAAACCCCTTTAAATACAATAGACACAGCAACATTTACAACAGGTTACAAAGATCAAAAAGAATTTAATTTTTTAGTATTAATATGGGTACTAAAGCAAAACCCGCCAATAATTGCAATTTACACAACAAAATCCAGTGCTGATAAATGGCATTTTTTATCTTTAAAAATAAAAAAATAAAATTTTAAGACCTTACAATTAAGATGAAACCACAATAAACATGGTCAAAATGATTGATACATGTAGAAAAAGGACAAAATGATGCAAAAGTTAATAGAATGAACATTCTATTAACTAGCAATAACTAACGAAAAGTGTAGAAAAACATTTAACCCCTTATATTTTCTGAAGATAAACAAGTAAAACTAGAACGAATTCGGTACATATAAACTTGAAAAAACTGTAACAATCACTGATAGTAAGATTGTTAAAACAACAAGGAAAAATCATGTTTAAACAATTATTACTAATTGCATTTACGTTTTGCTCACTTTCTTCGTATGCAAAAATAAATGAACTACCAGAAGAATTTTCAGACTTTAGCCTTAATCGAGATATTAAAATTTCGTATGAGGACCTTGATAACTTACTTGAAATGACTGTTATCGACATGGGGATGTCAGACCGAAGCTCTCGCAAATCTCAATCCTCCATTGGCACCCGCATGAAATCGCACAGAAACAACGATACTGCGCTTGAAGCCAATCGTTTTTTCTTCGAAGGTGTTACTAAGTCTGAGATAAAGGATGGCTTTCACAAGATTAGAGTTAGCTTGGAGAAGGTACCTAGCGAAGTGTCGCTGAATGATTTAAGCCTAGACGAGCAGTTAGCTTACTGGCTTAACCTATATAATACAGCCATGGTCGAAAAATTAATTGAACACTACCCTATTCGCGACACAGAAGACCTTCTATTTGGTGATGATTCGATTTTAGAAGATGAGTTTTTAACCGTTGCCGGTTACAAACTTTCACTCAATGATATTCAACATAAAATTGTTTTTGAAAAATTTGGTAAAAAAAAGCCGATAGTTATGTATGGCTTTTATCAAGGTAACATTGGCAGCCCAAACCTTCGAGATGAAGCATATAAAGGTAGCAAGGTTTACCATCAACTTGTTGAAAATGGCGAGGAATTTGTAAACTCAAATAGAGGCATGCAAATTAAGCGTAAAAATCGCCTTTATGTATCTAAATATTATGAGCAAGCCGAGTCTTTATTTTCAGATTTCGAAAGTGACTTACGTGAGCACTTAGAAGACTACGCTGAAGGTCAAATGAAAAGCGATGTTAAATACGCCAAACGCTTCAAAGTTGATATCGAAGATTGGAGTATTACTGATTTGTATGGTACCGACCGTGACTATGGCGGATCGGCATCAACTAACCCTGCAGCAATGCTTAATGCTGTAGTAAGCAACTCAGCTGTACCAATGGGCCCTGAAGGTAGTGGCGCGGGTATTGGGGCGGTTAATGTGAGTCATATTACAGATTCAATTATGATGCGCACCATGGATTTTGGTCGTTTTTCTCCTGAAATGTTAGAGAAAATCAAAAAACTTAACTTAAAGCGCCAAGACAACAGTGGCTCTGTTGAGATTAAAGATCTTGATTCAAACAATTAAAATAAGAGGGCCACTCGTCAAAAGAATGTGACGGGTGGCTTTTTTATGAACAGGGAGTTCGCTATGCTTAAACCACTCTTATTAATAACCGCAATTTTCTTTACTGCACACTCGTCAGCAAAACTAGACACTTTACCTGAAGAATTTGCCGATTTCGGCTTAGATAGTGATTTAACAATATCTTATGGTGATTTAGATCAGTTACTTAAAATCACAGTTATTGACTTAGGCCGCTCAGACCGAGGTTTTCGAAAAGGCCAATCAGGCATTGGTACACGCACCCGAGCACATAAAAATAACGATACAGCTTTAGAAGCAAATCGTTTTTATTATGAAGAAGTTGTAAAGGCAAACCTGAAAACTGGTTTTAAAAAAATACGTCTGAGCCTTGAACAAGTTCCTGAACAAATCCCACTTAATGAGCTCGTTTTATCTGAGCAACTGGCTTATTGGCTAAATTTATATACCACAGCATTATTAGAGAAACTCATTGAGCACTACCCTATCTTTAGTACTGAAGATTTATTATTTGGTGATAATTCATTACTTGATGAGGAGTTTATCACTGTTATGGGACATAGCCTGTCTTTAAATGACATACAACACAACATTGTCTTTAAAAAGTTTGGTAAAAATAAACCGATTGTTATGTATGGATTTCACCAAGGAAATATAGGCAGCCCAAATCTTCGCCCAGAGGCCTATGTAGGAAGCAAAGTGTATTACCAACTAGCAGACAATGGTGAGGAATTTGTTAATTCTAACCGAGGTATGCAAATTAAAGGGAAAAATAGACTTTACCTATCCGTCTATTACCAGCAAACAGAAGCCTTGTTTGACGACTTTGAGCAAGATTTAAAGTCTCATATTGAACACTATACTAATGGCTCTTTAAAAGATGCTGTAGAGTCTTCTAAAGGGTTTAAGCTTACAATAGATGATTGGCATATCGTGGATTTATATCGCACGCATAGAGCCTATGGCGCCTCTTCTGCTATTAACAGGGCCGCGCTAGAGGGGATAGGAGGAATGACATATGGATATCGTGCAGCTGACGGAAGCTATATCACCGATCCCTTAACGAAGCGGCTAGCTCAATTTGGTCGATACCCACCACAAGTTTGGAAGAAAATTCGCAAGCTTTATAAACAAAGAGAACGCATTAAAGGTACTGTAGAAATCAAAGACCTTGATGTAAATCAAGAGTAATATTTTACTTTACTGTACGCCCTGTTAACATAAAGCAAAAACAGGGTGTACGAGTGAATAATTCATTGCAAAGAGCTTTGCACGCATTCAATCAACAACAATATGTGCAGGCATTACAACTCCTTTCTTTACATACAAATAAAACCGCTGATTGGTATACATTAAATAGCTTATGTTTATCAGCTGTAAACAAAACTATTGAAGCAGAGCAGTGTTATCTACAAGGCCTTAGCCAATTT
Organism: Pseudoalteromonas sp. P80D2; assembly: GCF_036680945.1. NCBI lineage: Bacteria > Pseudomonadati > Pseudomonadota > Gammaproteobacteria > Alteromonadales > Pseudoalteromonadaceae > Pseudoalteromonas > Pseudoalteromonas sp. P80D2. The sequence goes on along the minus strand of NZ_JAZDAR010000015.1, from coordinate 43,792 downwards.
AGCAATCATGTTGGCCTTTTAGACAACTACACAAATCTACTTTGTAAACAAAAAAAGTATGCAGAGTGTATTCAGTTTTGTGAATACAACACAGCTTCTTTATCACTCGAAAAGCCACGACTTAATTACATTGAAAGCCTAATTTATCAAGATGAATTATTAAAAGCCGAACATTTATTGAGCAAAACATCGCCCTCGCAGAACACATTCGTTCGTTACCATTGGCTCACTTTAGAACTTTTCGAGCGCTTTGGTGACTTACAACGTATCGAAGAGTATTTTCAAACAAAATTGCCAGCTCAATTAAAGGGGCAATTTCATTTCGTTTATAAACATGCTTGTAATTATCGAAATTTAGGTCAATTTGCCGAGGCCTTAGCGCTTTTGCAAATGCTTTTAAAACAGCAACCAAGTGCCGAGTTGCACTACATAGTTGGTTGTACATACTATGATTTACAGCAATATGAACAAGCACAAGCTCACCTTAAGGCATGCTTAGAACTTGCTCCTAACTATGTACCAGCGCATGAAAGCCTTAACAAGCTCTACTGGGAGCACTCGCAGAGCCAATTAATGAGTTCATATGCTCAAACTTTCAAAAATTATGATGCAAACCCTGTTCTGATCCACTCTCAAATTGGCCAACTACTGCAACTAGATAAGCTGGAAGAAGCATTATTAGTAAGCAGTGATGCAACACGAAACCATCCACAAAATTTAGATTTACATCATGCACACAGTATAATTCTAGATAGAACAGGTGACGAAGAAAAAGCATTTTCACTCCTTCAGCAACTCGTTAAAGCAGCCCCACAAAATGCTCGTTACTGTATTGATTTAGCAAACTTTTACATACAACAAGGCGATTACAGCTCAGCGATCTCTCATTTAGAAACCGCAGTAAAATTTAATCCTCACAACCAAGAGCTTTGGGCATATTTAAGTATTGCTTGGCGACTATCAAATAATGATAAATATCACTGGTTAACTGACCTAGATAAATTCGTTAAAGTGATGGAGCTACCTGCTCCGCCTGGCTTTAAGACCTTTGCTGATTTTAATGAGCAGTTGCAGGAGCTAATGATCAGCCTTCACACAAATAAACTACAACCATTAGATCAAAGTGTGCGCAGTGGCAGCCAAACACAAGGTCACTTGTTACACCGTTCAAACCAACTTATTGATTTATTTAAGTCATCTATGAATGAATGCATTAATCAATACCTGATGCAGCTACCAGAGGATGCTAACCACCCTCTATTAGCGCGTAATCATAAACGCTTTGTTGCCAGAGGTAGTTGGTCGGTGAAACTAGAAGAAGGCGGTTTTCATGCTAATCATATCCACCCTCAAGGTTGGTTATCAGCGCCGAGCTATATTTCTATTCCTAATGAGATGAGTAAAGATGATGAAACTAAAAATGGCTGGCTTAAGCTAGGAGAAACCAGTCTTAACTTAGGTGAGCGTGAGTCTATAGCTCGTGAAATATGCCCTGAGGAAGGTCAAATTATTATATTTCCAAGCTATATTTGGCATGGTACATACCAACTAAAAAGTACTAGCCCTCGGCTAACTATTCCGTGTGATATCATGCCCTTAAAATAATAAAAAAGACCATCTAAATGATGGTCTTTTTTATTACCAATTACTTATTTAACAGCGCTTTGGCATCTTGGTAGGATTTTTCATCGGCCTGTATGTGTTCAAGGTAATTTGCAAATCGTCCTGAGGATGACTTATAAAGTGGCTTTCTAACCTGCCATACACTCGCTGTACTTACAGTGCCAGATTTATTGTGAAATCGCTGGGCTTCATCAGTATATTCAAGCCCTAGAAAGCGAAACAGTTGTTCTAAAATCTGCTCGGGTGAGCAAACGAGCTGATCGTAATTCAGAGTAAAAATATCATTACTGAAACACGACTGCCAATGTGACTTAATACGTTGCTGCTGCTCATAGTGATGTAGAGTATCACCTAGGGATACAGCATAGTTTAAGCTCGGACCCAAATGCTGGAAAAAAGCTGACAAGCTATTGTCTTTAATATCTCGCTCTGTCCATATAATCTTAGCTTTTGGATAGAGCTGCTTGATAATGTCTAAGTAAAGGTAATTTTCAGGGCGTTTATCTGTTACATAAAGCGCACCTTCAGCTCTTAAAGTTAATTGTTCTTTATAACCATCAATAAATTCAGGCTCTTTAGCCTTATTAACAAGTGTCTTTTCATCGCCAATCAAATTGAATAACGATGAATGTAAATAGGCAATTTCACCACCTGCCGATATTTGCTCGTTAGAGCTGATGATTTGTTCAATTAGTGTTGAGCCAGAACGAAACATACCACAAATTATAATGGGTGTTATTGAACTATTCGCTTCTTGCAGAGCAATATTACGAGCTAAGGTGTAGTCAGTAATCTTCTCAGCAGATTGCCGATCATAGGCTGGTAAATACTTTTTATTGTAATGATTAGCTTTTACATAATAATGCCAAGCTTTCTGATAGTTTTTACAATCATTAAATACTTTACCAAGTGCATAATAAATATCAGCACATGCTATGTCATCTGACTCTCGCTTTAAAATGGCTAAGCTTGCTTGTTCATAGTCAATTGCATCGCGCTCAGTGAAGGTTTCAATATCGGCCAATCTTGCTTGAGCCATCGCATTAAATGCATCTATTTTTAAAACCTGTTGAAAGCCTTTTTTCGCTTTCTCTTTATCACCAAGCTGTTCGTAAATATTTGCCAATGAAAAGTGAGCTTGAAGATTATTTGCATCATGACTAATCGCTTGTTGTAAGTAACGTACGGCATCATCGGGTTGATGTAATTGCTCATTATGCATAAAAGCAATTTCTATTAAAGCGGGTGCTTTAAACTGCTCAGATAATGTTAGAGCTTGTTCAAAGAAGCGCATCGCTGAATCGTAGTTATCAAGCTTTCCTTCTATTTTTCCTAGCTGAAAGCAAATATCAGCTTGCTGCGGATTTGTCTCATATAAAGGTAATAGCGCGCTTTTTGCAATTTTGAACTCACCACAACTTATACTTAATTGTACTAAGGTCAGTACATAATCAAACTTTTTTGGAGCTATCGATACCAGTTTTTGGCAATAGGCAATGGCTGTTTCAGTATCTTGTTGCCGCATAGCTACTTTGAAAAGGATCTGTAACGCTTTTTCAGCAAACTCATTGTTATGTGTTAACGGTTTTAATAATTCTATCCCCTGGCTAACTTTACCTTGCTGAAGTAAAGCAACAGCTTGGGTAAACGCGTGTTGTTCTGATGTCATTGTTTCCCCATATAAAAGCTTCCCCATAAAAAAAGCGAGCCGAAGCTCGCTTTATCATACATTAATTAATTCAAATTAGAATTTTAATGAAACGCTTGCGTGGAAGTAACGACCTAGAGTGTCGTAGTAACCAGCAACTGCGTTACCATTTGTAGATAATGTACCGCCTACTAGTGGTGGCTCTTTATCTAATACGTTGTTCACACCAACAAGTACGCGAGTGTAATCATTGATAGTGAATGAACCTTTAAGGTCAAGGTAGCTTTGTGAACCAATGCCGTCTTGAACTAAAGTGTCAGAACCTGTGTAGTCATTAACTGCACTGAAGTAACGCCATTTAGCAGTAGCTTTCCACCAGCTACCTGTGTCGTAGCTTGCAGTTAGAACATGACGCCATTCTGGTTGTGGGAAACAGCCATTGTCTAGTGTATCAACACAGTCATACGGTTCACTTACACCTGGAATATCTTCATATTCTTTAGTCATCATGTAAGTACCGATTAGGCTTGTAGAAAGTGTACCACCGCCGATTTCCATGTCATAGTTAGCACTTAAATCAACACCTTCAAAATGAATGTTACCTAAGTTAGTGTTTGTTGCTACAACTTGACCAGAACCAATCCATAAGCTGCCGCTACCAGGAGTACGTTCAATCTTATCACAGAATTGAGCATCGCCTGTTAGACCACACTGACGAACGATTAACTCTGGGTCAATTGCACCGATTGCATCTTCAAGGTCGATATCCCAGTAATCGATTGAGAAGTTAAAGCTCTCAAATGGGTTACCAACAACACCTAGAGTGATTGTATCTGCGATTTCAGGGCTTAGATCAGGGTTACCACCGAAGAAACCGTTATACTGATCTGCAGGGCTCTTACCTACGTTACCGTATTGAGACGCTGTAATACCTGTGTTAGCACAAGCTGCTTGGCTAAGTTCTGGAGTTGCAGTCGCACATGGATCTACACCTGCCCATAAACCTTGGCTTTGTTGAGCGAATAGCTCACCGTTGTTTGCAGAACGTACAGCACGGTTGTAACTTGAACGGATTTTCCAGTTCTCAGTTACGTCCCAGTTCATTGCTACTTTATAAGTAGGCTCTGAACCTGAAGTACTGTAATCAGACCAACGATAACCTAAGTCAATTAATAGACTTTCAACACCAGTGATACCTTCAACGATAGGAATACTTAACTCACCGAAGAATTCAGTTACATCGTACTCACCGTTAAGGCTCTTAGTAGGACCACCTTGACCAAGTAATAGACCTTGTGCGTAAACTTCATCCGCTGTACGGCCAAATGTTTCTTCACGGTACTCAGCACCGAATACTGCAGCAAGTGGGTAATCTGAAGAAGGAAGACCAAATTCAAATTCACCTGTTACGAAGCCACTTACGATGAACTGTTCAGTAACACCGTTAAGAATCGCAGTACCAGTTAATGCGCCAGCTGATTCAGCAGAAACACCTTGGTATGTGAATACTTCGTAAGGGATACAGCCATCAGTTGCGGCACAGTCTTCACCATTTGCAGAAAGCGCAGTACTGATACGTGGACCGAAGAAGTCATTTTCGTATGCAGAAGATGAAGAAGTTGAACCATATTGCATGAACGCTTCATATGACCAAAGGTCACTGATTTCACCTTTACTACCTAGTACTAAGCGGAATGAGCTGTGCTCAAGTTGGTTAACACGTGGGCCACCTTCAACGTTACGCTTACCAATGTAAGTAGCAAATTGGTCACCAGAAGTTAAACCGAAACGGTCAGTTAGGTTTTGACGCTGTGCATCTGTAAGAAGAGGGCTATCGTAATCGATTACGTAGTTTTCATTAAAGAACGTTCCCGATTCTGCGATTTGTGCAGAAGTACGGTCACGCATGAACATAGCTTCAATGAATGGGTGGAAGTTATCGTTTACTTCATAGTTAGCGAATAAGCCCATTGTGTGGCGCTCATCCGGACGCATAAAGTGGTTTACTGGTGCGTAGTTATAAACGTTACCGCTTGAAGGAATGAAGCTGCTATCAGAACCAAGTGTCCAGTAATCGTAATCATCCCAATCAAATGCGCCTGTGTCAGTTACACCTGAGATATAGAAGTTAGGAACTACCGCGTTACCAGAACCACCACACGCTGTACCTGCAGCATTAAGAGCACATGAAGAGTAATCACGTGCGCCTTGGCGTAATTCGTTTTGTTTGTTGTAAGTGAAATAACCTACAGCATGACCTTTACCGCTATCGAATGAACCACCTAAAGTAGCAGAGAAATCAAACGATGAACCGTCAAAGCCTGAGCTTCCATCAGGGTAATCAAAATCACGGTCATCCATTAAACCTTGGATGTACTCGTTGTCGTTATCGTGTTGATAAGCTGTTGAACCAAGGTTTACTTCGAAACCTTCGAACTGATCGTCCATCACGAAGTTTACAACACCCGCTACCGCGTCAGCACCGTAAGTTGATGAACCACCACCTGTCATAACGTCAACGCGTTTGATAAGTGCAGCTGGAATTTGGTTAATATCAGCAGACTGGCTGTAGATACCACCAGCTTGCATACGACGACCGTTGATAAGTACTAGAGTACGCTGTGAACCCATACCACGTAAATCAAGAGTAGCAGTACCAGAAGCACCATTTGATTGGAATGCAGTGCTTGAAGCTTCTAGTTGAGGCAAGCTGTTCATCATGTCTTCAACACGAGTGAAACCAGCTACTTCGATTTCTTCAGCTGTTGTAACTTGTACTGGGCTTGCAGTTTCGATATCAGTACGTTTGATACGTGAACCTGTAACTTCAATACGTTCAACTTTTTCTACTGCTTCTTCTTCAGCAGCATAAGAGTTTACAGAAAACGCAGCTGTTGAAGCTGTACCAAAAGCAAGCGCTAAGCGAACTGCTTTTGAAACTTTATTATTTAACATTTGATTCTCCCTGGACCACTATATTGTGGCTATATTTAGCATAAGCTTGTTTATTATTTGTATCGCATCAGGACTGCGACAAACAAATAATAAACAAATAAAACAAAATATCCAGCCCTTTATTTACAATTTTTTAATGAAGCAGCAAAAAGTTTACTTTTTCTTGTTTTGTGGACAAAAAACACACAAATAAGCGTTTAAACTGAGCTTACCGATCATTCATCGCAACAAAGAGTCAAAAAAATGTTAATTTTTCTAAAAAAGCTGTATCTGACGGTCACTTAGTGACGAAACTTTAGTACCTAAATCAACAACAATCATTTCAGCTATTGGCAACAATTGTTTGTTAACATAAATGCCATAATCGTAATTATGGTGACCTGTGTAGTACTCAGCGCCGTTAGCGGTGTAAACATATTTAATTATTTGTCCACGCTGAAATCCAAGATGAGGATTGTCAGCTAAGTACTGTTTCGCTGCTTTAACGTGGGGAGGGATGTTTTTTTGGTAATCAGTTAAATGCTGACCCAGGCGTTTGCGATAGATTAACTTAGCGTCAAACTCACCTGCATATAGTTTTTTAACATACCTATCAAAGGCTTGAAAAATTAATTCTTGGCTATAATTTTCAGCAAATAATATCTCAAATAATTCTGTTTGAAACTCATGAGCAAGTTCTGTCCAATCACTCCTTACGGTTTCCATACCTTTAAAAACTAATTTTGAAGCACCATTTTTTTCGACTTTTCCTACATAACGCTTTTTTGAACCCATTGTTTTGCCTCTAATAGTGGGCATAAAAAATGGGCTATAGTGAGTTTCGTACTCAATTTCTAAAAAGCTGTCTATTTTATAGTCTTTCTGCAAAACCTGCTGCCAGCGTTTGTTAATTTTCTCCGCCAGTTTCGTACCGATTTCATTACAGTTTAGTGAATTTAGATCATCATCAAGCTTAACAAAGGTCGAATCTGTATCACCATAAATGACGTTGTAGCCCCACTCCTCTATCCATTGCTTAGTTGTTTGCATTATCTCATGGCCACGCAAAGTAATTGAACTCGACAATCTCGGGTCATAAAAGCGACAACCTTTAGAGCCAAGTACACCATATAAGCTATTCATGATGATTTTAATTGCCTGCGAGAGCATAGGTTGGTTTTTATCTTTGGCCATTTGCCTTGTTGCTGCAAGTTCACGAATAAGCTCAGGTAGATGGTGCTCAGTACGTGAAAACTGTGCTTGGTTAAAGCCTTCGATTGCGTCATCTGGCTTTTTTAACCCTTCAATTAGTCCCAGAGGGTCTATACAAAATGTACGCATTATTGATGGATAGAGGCTTTTGTAATCAAGCACCAAGATATTCTTATATAGGCCCGGCTGCGATGACATAACATAACCACCTGGGCTGTCAAAACTTAACCCATGATCGCCTAAATTAGGGGCTACATAGCCACTTCTATGCAGTAGCGGCAGATAAAGGTTAGTGAAAGCCGCAACTGAGCCGCCCATTCGTTCTAATTCAAGTCCGGTGAGTTGGCTTCTTACAACTGCAAAATCGAGTAATTTTAATTTCTCAAAAATCCGCAGAACTAAAATACAGTCTTGCCTGTTGTAATTAGCAAGAGACAGTTTGTCTTCATTAAACTGGCGAATAATTTCTTCAAGACGATTATCTGTGCTGATCAGCTTCTCTTCACCAAGTTCGATACTCGCTACATTGGCAAGACTGAAACTGTCGTAGTGATAAGTGGCATTTTTTAAGGTATCAATACCATCAATAACTACGCGACCAGGCATTGTTATGCGAGTAATGTTTCCCGAGCGCACGCGCATTATTTCTTTGTTGCGACCAAGCTTTAGAGATATACCTAACGCCTCAGCTCTTGCGTGAAGCACACTGAAGTCAAATTCAATAACATTCCAACCAATCAGTACATCAGGATCAATTCGCTGAATTTCATTTTCAAACTGAGTAAGAAGATCTATTTCATCTTCACACCAATTGATTTGATAATCTAGATGAGCCGTTGGCTCTGGGCGCCCTATCATTAAGACTTTATCAATGCCTTTTCCGACTAAGCCAATAGAAAATAGTACGCCTTCGCCATTACACTCAATATCAATAGAAACATGTTTGAAAAAAGGTCTAAATTCATTGTTTGGTTTTAATTTAGCGTTCTTTAACAGTCGAAAACCGCTTCGTATTTGTATTTCACCTTTTACCCATACTGAGCCTTTAATGAAACGCTCCATCAAAAATCTGTCAATTGGCCTAACATCATCTTCAAAAGTAACTAGTTGTGAACTTTTTAAAACCTTAATGGCGCTGTAGTAATCTTTTAACGATTTAAAATAACAGCATATCACCGACTGATTTTGGAAGTTTTTTAGTTTGGCATCAGCAAAACGAGCATGAATGTTTTGATTTTGTAATAGTCGCTTTGCAGCAGTTACTTGGTTTTCAGGAATGAAAAATACCACCTCTTGGTGCTCAACCTGTACTTTTAAAGGGCCGTTTTCACACCAGAGCCAAAACACAAAACTAACCCCTGATGAGCTATCAAACGCTTCTTTAGAAAGGATAAAACCTGTATCTGTAACCATTTACTTCAAATATCTATTACGGAAGGGGTATAGTACACCCTAACTACATAAAATTATAAGAGCCAATTATGAGCCCAATTGATGCGATTAATAACGCAAAGACACTCGTTGCTACAGAACCACATAAAGCTAAAGTTATGTTGTTAGAGGTACTCAATGAAAATCCAGAATATCACGATGGCTGGGCTTTACTTGCTAATATTCACAAACTACTGCAAGAGCATGAACAACAGCAAAGTGCACTCAAACAATATGAAATGATTCATTGGTTTAATAAACAATTAGACACGGCTAAACAACAATTAACCAATCAAAACCCTCTGCAAGCGCAGCAAACCATTCAGCAATTATTAAAATTAGTACCAAATGAATATAGAGCACTCGAAACGCTGGCTGAGATCGCATTTAAAGTGGGTGATAGCAAAGCTTACTTTGCAATATCAAAACATAACCTTGAGAACAACTCGCAAAAACAAACTGTTAAAGAAAGCTACTGTAAAGCCCTACTCAATACCAAGCAATTTGATGAGTTAATCTCTTTTTACCACTCTTCGATATCTTCACCGACATTATACATTGAGAGCCTATTAGCGATCGCTCATGTAAAATTAATGCAATTTGATGAAGCTACAACCATCTATAACAAGTTACTTGATGCAAACTATTACGCAGCCCAATGCCACCTTCGCCTTGGCAACATTGAAAAAATAAAAGGAAATACAGGGCTTGCAATTGATCACTACAAACAAGCACTGCAAATAGATAAAAGACTTGGTGAGGCTTACTGGAATTTAGCAAACTTAAAGACATACATTTTTGACAGTAAGGATGTAGACTTTCTAGAACAGCTCACGCAAGCTGCTAAGCCAAACCTTAATAGTGCTCAATTCTATTTTGCGCTCGCAAAGGCATATGAACAACAAGGTAACTTCAGCTTATCATTTGCGATGTTAGAAAAAGCGAACAGTATTCAAAAGTCACTAACTCCCTATAAGCCGAGTAATTTCACTTCTCGTTGCACGCAACATTTAACTCAAAAGCCAATGGCTCATAATGCATTTGATGAGTCGTTACAGCTGATTTTTATCGTCAGCTTACCCCGCAGTGGCTCTACCTTAGTTGAGCAAATTTTAGCAAGCCACCCTGATGTTGATGCAAGTTATGAATTAACAGAAATTAACGCAATTGCGCGAGAGCTTGAGAGTAAAAAACTCTCAGATGTACCTTATGGCCTTGATAAACTTTCAGAACAAGATAAGACTCATTATGCCGCAAGGTATTTAAATTTTATTGCTCCACTACGCGGAAAAAATAAGGTCTTTATCGACAAACAACCCGCAAATTTTCATCATATCGCATTAATAAAAACTCTATTTCCAAACGCTAAAATTCTCGAAGTAACAAGAGATAAAGCCGCAACAGCATGGAGTTTATACAAGCATTCTTTTTCTGAGGGCCACGCCTATAGCTACGATTTCAAATCGCTTGCACAATATATAAATGATTACGCAGATTTAATGTCGCACTGGCACGCTCTTTATCCAGATGAAATCTTCAACGTTGACTATCAAAACCTTGTTAATGATTTTTCCAATACAGTTTCTGAGTTGCTTGATTATTGTAGTTTAGAAATGCATGAAAGCTGCATGAGCTTTTATAATCATCAGCGTCCGATAATGACACCAAGCTCAGAGCAAGTAAGACAACCGATTTACAAAGATGCTTTAACGCAATGGACAAATTATAAAGTTCACTTAGAGCCGCTATTGAAGCTAATAAAATAATAATCAAACAAGTCGCTTGTAGTTGCCCGGTTAAATCTCTAAAATTCATTACTGTAATTATATACATACTTTAGGTTTTCTGGGCATGCTTTCTGACTCTTTAAAAAAAACAATTCGGCAAATTCATAAGCATGTTGCTGATAACCTCACCGATTATCGCCCTCGAAGCAGTCAAAACTATTTAGTTGCCGAGATAGCAAAAACTCTGGCTGGCGAGTATCACAAGAGCCAACGAATTTGTGTTATTGAGGCAGGCACAGGGACCGGCAAGTCGTTGGCGTATTGTTTAGGGGCATTGCCTTTAGCGATGGCCAAGAAAAAGAAATTAGTGATTTCGACGGCAACCGTTGCCCTACAAGAGCAGTTAATTAGTAAGGAGCTGCCTTTTTTTAAAGAGCACTCTGGCCTGGACATCAAGTTTGATTTAGTGAAAGGTCGACAGCGTTATATCTGTGCACAAAAACTCAGTGCCGCCGTTAATGGCGACAGTCAAACGCAAATGGAGTTTATGCCGACCCTGTCATCGCCGCTATCTGATATGGAAACCAAATGCTTAAAGCAACTTTATGATGCTTATTCAAAAAAGCAATGGCAAGGTGACCGCGATAGCTGGGCTGATACTATTCCTGATAAAGTGTGGAATTTAATTGCCTGTGATAAGCATTCATGCCAACGACAAATGCGCGCTCATCAGCTCTGCCCTTTTCATATGGCACGTCAGCGTCTTATGCAAATGGATGTGCTAGTGATCAACCATTCTTTATTACTGGCTGATCTTGATTTGGGTGGCGGTAAAATTTTACCTGAACCTGACGACACGATTTATGTAATCGATGAAGCGCACCATTTAGCGCACATCACCCGCGATTTTTCTTCTGCTGCAGCAACCATTAAAGGCACTATAGACTGGCTCGACAAGCTGGTTAAATTTGCTGGTAAAATGGCTAATGTGCTCGTAGGTCAAAAAGCGATTGGGCAAAACTTTAAGCTCAGTGACAGTATCAATGATGCTGGTAAGAACTTAAAAGTGGTGCGTGATATTCTTGATAACGCAGACTTTAACTATAACAGTGATGACACCTATCGTTTTGAGCACGGTGAAATCCCAGCATCTTTACATACCAAAGCAAAAGATATTAGCGATGCCACCCTTGATGCCCTAAGAGCACTCAACAAGATGCACGATACCCTAGTGCAAGACGTAAGTGATGGCGATATAAAACCTTATGTGGCCGATCCAATCTTGGCTGAAAGTGGTCAGTACATTAATCGCCTAGAGTTATTGAACAAGCTGTGGTTTAGCTACGCCACAAAAGGCGAAGGTATTCCCCATGCGCGATGGATAAAACGCTTGGAATATAAGAACCATCACGACCATTTACTCAGTGATTGCCCTATTGAAGTTGGCTATTACCTAAAAGATAAATTATGGAATCAATGCGCGGGTGCCGTACTTTGTTCAGCCACCTTAACTGCATTGGGTTCATTTGATCACTTTGCCTATGAATGCGGTCTTGCCAAAGAAGAAGGCGTAAAATACATAAAAGTCCCTTCTCCGTTTGATTACCCAAAACAAGCGACGCTACATATCCCTGCCAGCCATATTGAGCCGACCGATAAAGCGTTTAGCGACCACTTGGCTGAGCAATTACCTAAGTTCCTTGATGATAAAAAAGCAAATTTAGTGTTGTTTGCCTCTTACTGGCAGATGGATCATGTTGTTAAAGCGCTGCGTAGCAAAGGAATTGAGGTCTTAGTGCAAGGTGAAATGTCTCGTGAAGCTCTGCTTAAAAAGCATAAAGCTAATATAGATTTAGGCCGTGCTAGCTATTTATTTGGCACTCAAAGTTTATCTGAGGGTCTTGATTTACCGGGTAAGTACCTAGAAAACCTGGTAATTACAAAAATTCCATTTGCGGTACCCACCTCACCAATAGAAGAAGCTCAGGCTGAGTTTGTGCAAAGTAAAGGTGGCAATCCGTTTCTTTCGATAACCGTACCTGATGCGGCAAAGAAATTAGTACAAAGCTGTGGTAGACTGCTGCGCAAAGAAAATGATCAGGGTCGCATTACTATCCTTGATCGCCGTTTAGTGACCAAGCGATATGGCAAAGCCATGCTCGATACCTTGCCACCTTTTAAAAGACAAATTGATTATTAATGTTTGAATTAGCTTTAGACCCAGCAACCTGGGCACTATTATGCGCAGTCGCACTGGCAGCGGGCTTTATTGATGCAATTGCAGGCGGTGGCGGGATGTTAACTGTGCCAGCGCTATTAACTGCAGGCTTACCGCCCCACCTCACCTTAGGCACAAATAAACTTGCAGCGAGTTTTGGCTCATTGACGGCCAGCGTGACTTATTTTCGTAAAAAGTTGTTCAACCCACGGTTTTGGGCTGCGTCCATTTTAGCAACAGCCATTGGTGCACTCATAGGTACTTTAGTGGTTGATTACTTAAGTATTGAATTTTTAAATAAATTACTACCAGTGGTGATTATTTTAGTTGCTTGTTACAGCTTATTTGGCAGCTTAAGTACAACTGAGCATAACGAGCTACCAGAGCTTGATGGTAAAACTAAAGTTAAACAATGGCTGCAAGGTCTTGGACTTGGTTTTTTTGATGGTTTAGCAGGCCCAGGAACTGGTACCTTTTGGACCGCATCAAATAGCCTATTATATAAAATGAGCTTATTGCTTAACTGTGGCCTTGCCCGCTCAATGAACTTTGTTTCAAACTTTATTTCTTTAATCACATTCGTGGCGCTTGGCCATGTGAACTTTTTACTTGGTATTACAATGGGCTTTTTCTTGATGCTTGGAGCATGGTTAGGAGCACATTCAGCAATTAAGTTTGGTGGTAAAATGATCCGCCCAGTGTTTAACACTGTGGTTATAGTGTTAGCGTTAAAGTTGATCTATGAGGCTTATTTATAAATGCAATCGACTGCTTTTGATAAACTACGTTCACAAATTGAAAGGCTCAAACAATTAGCCACACAATTTGATAAGGGTAATTTATTTGCTAAAAACCGCTATATGCAAGCCCAACCAAGTTTGTTTGATAAAGCCGTGTTTAGCACAAAAAGTATGAAGCTGGCTGACTACGTAAGCGAAATCGAAGATGAACTAAACAGCCTGCCGCCTGCTGAGCATCGCCATGCCTACCAATATGCGCTTGAGCGCATTACCCTTCAGGTAGAAGCGGTATTTAATGTGATCAAATCAACCCCAGTTTGGGCTAAAGAAAATAAGTATAGTTTTAAGCCAAAAGCTAAACCACAGGTTTATAAGCAAGCAGTTAAAAAAATCATGCAGTCATCCCATGAACTGTATGACGAACTAAAACAAAACCATGAGTTTGAACGCCGGTTAGTATTGATGATCGAAGAGCGAAAACTAAAACTTGAAGCTGCAAATACACAGCAAGCAGCCGAAATTAACAAAGAAATACTCGCATTACACGCAAGACTTGGCCGTTGTCGTAAGGCAATTTCTGCCACTGAAGACAAAATTCAACAGGTCGAGAAACAGCATCTGAGATAATGTTTTACTACCATCCAAGTTATTCAGCGTTAGCTTTACCTGAGCGTCACCGCTTTCCCATTGATAAATATCGTTTGTTAAAAAAGCTTGTCAGCAACTTTATTGATGAGCAGCACTTCATTACCCCACAACAAGCCACTAAAGCGCAGCTTACTCTGTGCCATAACCCCGACTATGTCGACGCATTTTTAGCTGGTAATCTTGATAGCAAAGCAATTAAAAAAATGGGCTTTCCTTGGTCCACTGAATTGGTTGAACGAACACTTTACTCTGTTGGGGCGAGTATTCAAGGCGCTGAGTTTGCCATACAACAGGGTGCTGCTTTTAACCTAAGTGGTGGTTATCATCATGCTTTTACGGGATATGGTAGTGGCTTTTGTATTTTTAATGACTTAGCGATAGCTGCTGCACACTTGATTGATACTGAGCAAGCCGACACCGTATTAATCTTTGACTGTGACGTTCACCAAGGAGACGGCACAGCTGAAGTTACGGAACTACATCCTCAAATAATTAGCTGCTCAATTCATTGTCAGCAAAACTTCCCGCGTATTAAGCAGCAATCAAACTACGATTTTGCTTTAGAGCATGGCACTTCAGATGCAGAATACCTGGAGACAGTCAAACAAGCTTTAGCCCTAACAACTAGACTCCACCAGCCAGATATCATTTTGTATAACGCCGGCGCAGACATCGCAACAGATGACGAGTTAGGGCACTTTCAAGTGAGTTTAGAGGGAGTGTATCAACGTGACTATTTTGTATTAAACCAAGCAAAGGAAGCTGATATCCCAGTGTTTGCAGCTATGGGCGGTGGCTATCAACGAAATGTAAGCCGTTTGGTTGATGTACATGGCCAGCTTTTTAGGGCTGCTGTCGATTTATTTTAAAGCTTGGTATACACTTAAAAAGACTTTTTAATTAGGCTCACTCTGTATGAAATTGCATGACGACATTCACAACTACTATGAAAAATTAGTTGTCGAAGACATCACTAAGCGCAACTTAGAATCAACCTATAGTGATGATGTTATGGCAGATTTATGCTGCACCGTATTAAATCAACTGCCAGCCCGCTACATCCGCTACGATGTCGATATGGAATTTTACTTACCACAAACAGAGCGTATTAAAATGGAGCAACAAGTGCAAACTGCTATCGATGTGGCCATCAGCCAAGTTGCTAAGAAAAAGGAACTGCAAAAATGAGCAATGAGTTAGAAAGCGCACCTAACTATATAAAAATTGCTGTTGATCTCATTATGCTCTTAGAGCAAAACGACGTTCCCGCCGAAGATGTATTAGCAGCTTTAGAAATCGTAAAGTCTGATTTCGAAAAGAAACTCCCACAATCAACTGATTAATAGTCCGAAAATGGCGAGTATTGGGGCATAAATTTGGTATGCTCAGGTTTTATAATTTAAGAATGTAAAACCATGTCATTGCCAAGTTTATTACGCTTATTCATCCTTGCTGCTATTTGGGGCGCTTCCTTCTTATTTATGCGCATGGCAGCGAATAGCTTAGGCCCTGCAGTATTAATTGAGTTAAGAGTCGGCTTTGCAGCAATAACACTGTTTATTTTTGCGCTGTACTTACGCAAGAAACTTGCGTTCGCGACCCACAAAAAGCATTTTTTCATTATTGGCGCGCTTAATTCCGCCATTCCTTTTTTATTGTTTGCCTATGCAGCACAAACAATTAATGCATCTACCTTATCCATATTAAACTCAACAACGCCAATTTGGGGTGCCATAGTCGGTATTATTTGGAGTAAAACAAAACCCACTAAAAGTATGTTGCTTGGCTTGCTATTAGGCTTAACGGGCGTAGCCATTTTAGTGGGGCAAAATAGCCTCACTATCGACAGCCAAGCTATCACAGCAATTGTTGCGGCATTGTGTGCTTCACTCAGCTACGCCATCGCATCCCATTACACTAAACATGCACCTAAGTTATCTGCTTTTGATAATGCCCATGGCAGTATGTGGGCGGCGAGTATCATGGTGCTGCCGCTTATTTTTGTTATTCCTGCCAGAGAAATGCCAAGTAACGAGGTTATGCTTGGTGTGGTGGCACTCGGAGTGCTGTGTACTGCAGTGGCATATATCTTGTTCTTTCGCTTGATTGATGACATTGGCCCAACCTCTGCGTTGACTGTTACTTTTTTGATTCCACTTTTTGGCATAGTGTGGGGAAATTTAATTTTAGATGAGCAAATTGGTCCCAATACCTTGGTTGGCGCACTCTGTGTTATCGCAGGTACCATGCTCGTTACAGGCTTTATTCGCATCAAGCCGTTTCTAAAACGAAACACCTTGTAACAGAATGCAAATTGCATTTTTAAATACAATCTATACTCTATTATACCAATTCGCTTAATTAAGTAGTCTATTTTGAGGCAATAAAACCTCGTTGATAACAAGGCAAAAATTTCGTTATTTAGTTGTTCTAAATGAGAAATTTTTAACGCAGTTAGCGACAGGTTTAATCCCTCAAAATGATTAAGTATTATAGTGAATTGGTATTGGGTACTAAAAAGGAAGGAGAAGTGTATGTCAGGTACTACCATGGTGGTGTTAATCGTGCTGATATCAGTTGGCTCTGGGGTAATTTATGATATGTATAAAAAACACCTTGAGTTTAAATCACGAACTTTAAAAAATTCAAAAGAAGCCAACGAACATGTAGCCGAAGTAACAAAAGAGCTGCAAGAGCTAAGAGAGCGAGTACAAACTCTCGAAGCCATTATTACTGACTCTAGCTACAGCGTAAAACAAGAGATTAATAAACTTTAATTAAGTTAACTCTAATTAAGACAATAATGCCCTGTATTGTTCAAGCACAGGCTGATAATAATCGGCGTCTTGATTTAACATACGTTGGTAATGAGCACATAACTGCTTTAAATACGTTTGGTGCTCTTTACTTGTTAGCTGCCACATTGAGTGCCCTACTCGAGTGATCTGTTGCGAGGATGACGCACTCATGGCTATAACTTCATAAAATCGTTTGTTTTCACACACTAACTGCTCAGAGACGAGCCCCAATGGCAGTGTTTGTAAATAGCTACGAACTTGATAACTGTGATGTACAGGGCAAACAATAAAGTCGATGTGCGTATTTGGCTGTTGGCTTACAATCTTCGCTAAGAACTGCACTAACAACTCACCACCCACTCCAGCAATAATAACAAGATGGCGTTTTTTAGGATCTGGTGAAATCATTGCTACATCTTGGCAATGTACCTGCCAACGGCCGCGTTGCTCTCTTTTAGCAAAACGTTCGAGTTTATCACCTAGTGCCTGCATTAACTCAGGCACAATATCAACAAAATGTATAAGCGGTGCTTTATCTTTCTGTAGCAGCTCAATGCCTAACAAACCGTGATCACAGCAACAATCCCAGATTTCGTCATAACCTGAATCTACCACATCAATGATGGCTGATAGTCGTTTACTCAGTGCCATTAGTTTGCTGTTTTATAAACTAACGCTTTTAAGCTGCGATCACTGTCTACTTCAATAAAACCATCGGTAGGAGCTAATCGCTCAACAAAACTAATTGCTCCTTGTGTATGATCGCTAATGAGTTCTTTAAACGCCTGCTCTGAAAGCTCAGGGCTATTGGCACACAGTAATAATTGGGTGTTTTCATTTAACAGCTCAGGTAAACGACGCAAGATTTTTTGATAATCCTTGGTCAATATAAAGCTGCCCTTTTGAAAGCTCGGTGGATCAACAATGATTAATTCATACGGCGCTGATTTTTTTAGTTTACCGAATGATTTTAAAATATCGTGCGGAAAATAACTAACCCCTTGAGCAAAACCATTTAACTGATGGTTTTGTTTACCAGTTCGCAGCACCCCTTTATTCATATCCATATTAATAACTTGGTCAGCACCGCCTTGCATTGCTGCAACAGAGAAGCCACACGTGTATGAAAATAGGTTGAGCACTTTTGCATTTTTACTATTGGCTTGAACAAACTCTCGGCCACGGCGCATATCAGGGAAAATCCCAGTATTTTGGCGACTCAATAAATCGACTTTAAACTTAATACCATTTTCACTGACATGGTGCTCTTGGGGTAATTCACCAAACATTAGGGCATTACGAGTGTTAATGCCGCTACGTTGTTGGTAAACCAATGCACTTACAAGCTCTGGCGCATTCTGTTGCGCCCATTGCCACAGGGTATCAGTTAATTGCGCTAGCACTTGTTCATCTATTTCTTCATATGAAACTAAAAAAAGTGCTGGCGGATAAAAGTCTAAGTTTATGTGGCTCAGCTCAGCGACTGAGTGACCACGGCCATGGAATACACGACATAATTCATTAGCAGCAAGTGGAGCCTCTGCTAAGGCATTTAAAATGGCAGAAAAATCGTTTGTCATCATCTTTAGTTAATTAACTGTTGTTGTAATTCGTGAATTTCATCACGCACAGACGCCGCTTTTTCAAACTCAAGATCGCTAGCATAAGCATGCATTTTCGCTTCAAGGGTTTTGATTTGGCTAGCAATATCTTTCGCGCTGAGCACTTGTTTAGACTCTTTACGCACCAACTTAAGGTTATCTTTCGGACTTGCCTCTTCACCCACATCCATAATATCGGTGATACTTTTAACCAGTGCTTGCGGCTCTATACCATGCTCAAGGTTATAAGCTTGTTGTTTTTCACGGCGACGGTCTGTTTCATCAATGGCTTGTCGCATCGAGTTAGTTATGCGGTCGCCATACAGAATCGCTTTACCATTTAAGTGACGTGCAGCACGACCAATGGTTTGAATAAGTGAGCGAGTCGAACGTAAGAAGCCTTCTTTATCTGCATCAAGTATCGCAACAAGTGAAACCTCTGGCATATCGAGACCTTCTCGCAATAAGTTAATGCCCACTAACACATCAAACACACCGGCACGTAAATCACGGATAATTTCGACTCGTTCAACGGTGTCGATGTCTGAGTGCAAGTAGCGAACTTTTACATCATGGTCGTTGAGATAGTCGGTTAAATCTTCTGCCATGCGCTTAGTTAAAGTAGTAACAAGTACCCGCTCGTTCACTTCAACTCGTTTATAGATCTCAGAAAGTAAGTCATCAACCTGGGTGCCCACAGGGCGCACTTCAATTTCTGGATCAATAAGCCCGGTTGGACGAATGACCTGCTCAGCAACCTCCCCTGATGAGCGCTCAAGCTCAAAGTCACCAGGTGTTGCCGACACATAAATAGTTTGCGGCGCAATAGCTTCAAATTCTTCAAAGCGTAATGGGCGGTTATCTAATGCCGATGGCAAGCGAAAGCCATACTCAACAAGATTTTCCTTACGGCTTCTATCGCCTTTATACATAGCACCAATTTGCGACACAGTAACGTGTGATTCATCAATAATCATCAATGCATCATCAGGTAGGTAATCTAATAATGTCGGAGGTGGATCGCCTGGTGTTCTACCTGATAAGTAACGCGAGTAGTTTTCAATGCCTGAGCAATAACCAAGCTCGGTCATCATTTCAATATCGTACTGGGTGCGCTGAGCAATACGCTGCTCTTCCACAAGTTTGTTGGCACTAAGTAGCTGAGCTCGGCGGTCTTTAAGCTCACCTTTAATTTTATCAATGGCATCAAGAATTTTTTCACGGGGAGTTACATAGTGGGTTTTCGGATAAATAGTCGCGCGCACAATGTGCTTTTCAACAGCCCCTGTAAGCGGGTCAAAAATACTTAAACGTTCAATTTCATCGTCAAACATTTCCACACGAACTGCGTAAGTATCCGATTCAGCAGGAAATATATCGACCACTTCGCCACGTACACGGTATGTACCGCGGCTAAATTCAATATCGTTTCGAGTATATTGCAGTTCAGCAAGACGACGCAGCATATCGCGCTGATCGACGGTTTCACCCACTTTAAGCAAGAGCATCATCTTCATGTATGAGTCAGGGTCGCCCAAACCATAAATAGCAGACACCGAAGCCACAATAATGGTATCGCGTCGCTCAAGCAGCGCTTTGGTGGCACTTAAACGCATTTGTTCAATATGCTCATTGATGGAGGCGTCTTTTTCAATAAAGGTATCGCTGGCAACAACGTAGGCTTCTGGCTGGTAATAATCGTAATAAGATACAAAATACTCAACCGCATTATGAGGGAAGAACTCTTTCATTTCGCCATAAAGCTGTGCAGCGAGTGTTTTGTTGTGTGCCATGATGATAGTTGGACGATTCAAATCATTAATAATATTGGCCATGGTGAAGGTTTTACCCGTTCCCGTAGCCCCTAATAATGTTTGATGCGCAAGCCCAGCCTCTAGGCCATCTTTTAATTGCGCTATTGCCGTTGGTTGGTCACCACTTGGCTGAAATTTCGAAACTAGTTGGAAATGGTCGCTCATGAATGACACTCCTTCATATATGACTCACTTAACCCATCAACTTCTTTAATAAACCATTTATAGGCAACCATTGCAGTGAATAAGTTACCAATCGCCGCACCAATAAATAAACCGGTTAAGCCTGCAATTTCGCTGCCTATATAAGCAAAAGGTACATAAAAAACAAACAGACGTACTACACTTAAAATCAGTGCATTCATTGGTTTATGCAGGGCATTAAATGAAGAGTTAGATAAAATAATCACCCCTTGCAAGCCATAACTCAATGGCAAGATATAAATGAATAACTTAATTACATCCATTACTGCTTGCTCTTTACCAAATACATCAGCGATAAAGCCAGAGGTTAACAGCAGTAAAATATAAATAGCGAACTGCCAAATCATCACGAATTTCAAGGTTTTTGTGTAGGCTTCTTTAACACGCTCAAACTTACCTGCCCCAAAGTTTTGACTCACAAATGGCGGCAAGGTCATCGACAAAGCAAGCACCACAAGGCTTGCAATAGATTCAATTCGACTGCCTACACCAAACGCCGCAACCGCTTCAGGACCATGTTTAGCCACTAATGCTGTCATGACCGCCATGGCAATAGGTGTCAGCATATTTGCGCCAGCCGCAGGTAAACCAATTTTAAGAATTTTACGAATCGAGCTAAGCGGCGTTTGTACACCAGCATGCAAACTCAATAGACCATTTTTTACCGCAAGGATGTATAAAATGATAACGACAGCAACTGACCATGCAATAACACTAGCAATAGCTGCGCCTTGAATACCTAATGCCGGAACGGGTCCAAAGCCAAAAATAAGTATAGGGTCTAAAATAGCATTAATCAGCCCTGCTCCCCCCATAACAATACTTGGCGTTTTAGTATCGCCACTGGCTCTAAGTACAGAGTTGCCAACCATAGGGGTAATTAGAAATACGCTGCCTAAGAACCACACACTCATATACTCATGAATAAGCGGTAAGACTAATTCGCCTGCTCCAAGTAACTTAAAGATCGGATCTATTAATAAATAACCTACTACAGATAAACTAAACACCATCACCACCGATACCAACAACGACATGCTGGCATCAAAACGTGCTTCATCTAACTTATCACTACCAAGTGCTTTAGCTATCACCGCAGAGGTACCTATCCCTAAACCAATTGCAAGGCTAATAACAGTAAAAGTAACAGGAAAGGTAAAACTGACAGCGGCGAGAGGCTCTGTACCTAACAAACTAATGAAGAAGGTATCAACCAAATTAAACATCATTAGGGTGATCATGCCAAAGATCATTGGGATGGTCATTTTTTTCAAGGTTGGCAGAATGGGTGAGTTTAAAAGATCAGGTTTAGTTTTGCTCTGCGGTTTCACGCTCATGGGAATACTTTGCCTCTTTTTCTGAACCTGTAAGTTTAAAGCATCCTTCTCTTGCAAGCTATGCTTTATTAACAGAATCAAAATTCATACACAAAACTATTACTTTTGGCGCTTTGACATAAAAATAACCACTAACCCTCATAAAAAACAATATAAAAACAAGTTTAATAGCTTTGTTACAATTAAAAGGCAGTATTCGCTGTTTTTTTACACAATAAATAGCGCCATTTCATCGTCACGAATAAATTTACTCATCAATTCAGCGAGGCTTCAGATAAAATCACTAACACATTGATTTAAAATGAATTAAAAAAAGTGAATTAAATACTTGAAATTGCTGTAGCCCTCGAAAATCCTAGCACTATAGCTGTTCTTAAAGTTTAATAAACAGAGTTATCCACAGAAACCGTGGATAACTCTCTAGAAGCCGCAAATATAAAGGCTTTTAAGGCTAGCCTGAAATGCACAATACTATAAATAGCAAAGCATCTTGTTTTAACCGTTTTATAAGTTTAGTGAAAAGAAGGCGCAAAAAATGTTCTACAGCTACGTGAACTTTAGTATGACAATTAAAATACAAGGAAAGATTACAAGCTAAACATCTGATAAAAAGAACTAAAATTACCTTGTGTATAATTGAAGCCAACTAATTTTAGAATTTTCTATCAAAAATCGGGGTACCCTACCTTTACCTCATTAAGGAAATACACGAAAAAATATCAGGAGTGGGAACTGCCACGAAAAGAATTAGATCTATTTTTTGCCATCCGAAAAAAACATTACATAAATAGTGATTTCCTCGATTTGGTAAAGAATGACTTAGCAAAGAAACCTTTTTTATATTTTTAAAAAATGACTCAGCTCAAAAAGCATGCAAAAAAGTGATGCATTCGACATAGATCCCCCGCTGCTAAGCAAAAAATGTTGAGCTTTTCAGCTACATTTTGCTCAGATCGAACATAAAAACATCGAATAAGCTTCTTTTTTGAATTTATGAAGTTTTTATGTTGACACTTTGCAATGCTGTCATTAATATTTCGCCCCGTTGAAAGGCATGACGCTTCCCCCTTAGCTCAGTTGGTTAGAGCGACGGACTGTTAATCCGCAGGTCCCCCGTTCGAGTCGGGGAGGGGGAGCCAACTCCACGAATCTATTAAAATTTTATCTACTACTATTCGTCGATTGTATTAGACTTTAAAGCACTTATAATCTAACCTAATTTAAGTTTATTCTATATTATGCTTTAGAATACAACGACTATACTTAAAGCAATCAATCAAGGAATTGATTCCTTCCTTTAGGCTTTTAAAAGATAAGAACATGGCTGGCTTTAAAAAACTTATTTTTATACAACTTATATCTTGGTTGCTGTTTGCATTATTAGGTGGTTACTTTATTGCGCTTAGCTTTGATAGCGCAGTCAGTGATGCACAGCAAAAAGCACAGCGTGTAGTAAACGCATATATAAATACACAAACCATTGAGCAACTTGCACCAGAGAAAATACAAAAAGCATTTGCCGATGGCAGTACTTTTTCTAAACTTGTGATCCGTGATCAATCAGGTCAAGTGATTAGCATGGTAGAATCTAGCCAATCCCTACCCTTGTTTGCTGAAATAGTTAATAACAGTTTTAATTCTATTCGCCCTCAGTTCGCCGTTAATCAAACATCTGACATTAAAGTAGAGTTTACGATTAATGCACACAACCTGGCTAGCCTATTACAACAGTCTTTATTTATTGTCGTTTTAATTTCAGGCCTTATTGCCCTACTTCCTATTATTTATATGAAGAGCATGTTCCGCCGCCTAAATCGTAAAATTAGTACGACTATTTCAGATATCGTTGATATTTATATCAACCAAAACCAGGTTAACGGTGACCTTGAGCAAGCGATGGATACCACCCGCTTAAAGAAGCTAAGCAAAGATTTAATTCCATCGTTCAATCGCCTATCGCATTTCTTACAGACCAAGCATGATGACATTCAAAATAATGCGCTAAATATTAAAAAAGAAGCGTATAAAGATGTAGTTACAAACCTTGGCAATCGAAATATGTTTGTTGAGTACTACGAAAAGAATATTGAGAACGCAGAAAAGAGCACCTTTGGTTCGCTTGCCATGGTTCGTTGTAGCGAATTGCAAACCATCAACCAAACCCGTGGTTACCAAAAAGGTGATGAATACGTAAAAGGTGTGGCCGATATTATTAAACATATTAGCGGCACCTATACAGGCAGTCAGGTTTTTCGTTTAAACAGCTCTGACTTTGCAGTGGTATTACCTAATACCCCTCTTAAAGAAGCTGAACGTTTTGGCGATAACTTACAATCGCGTTTTACTCAGTATCAGCAAAACCAAGAATTAAGCTCAGTTGCTAACACAGGTATTGTTGGCTACGAAAAAGGTAAGCCGCTTGGTGAGTTATTATCGATTGTTGATAATGCAATGAGCATGGCGCAATCTAAACAAGCGAATGCATGGCATGTGCAGCGCGAAACAGACTTAGTTAATAACGCCAGCGCAGGTTTTGGTAACCAAAACTGGCGTAAAGTTATTAGCGAAGTTATTGAGTCGAAACGTGTTCACTTGGTTATGCAGAACATTATGCCAATAGGTAAAAGTGTTAAAGCCTATGCCGAGATCCAAGTTCGTTTTAAAACTGCAGAAAATCAAATGCTGCCAACAGCCTCTTTTCTTGCTATGGCAGAGAAGCTAGAAATGGCAATGGAAATTGACCGCTTAATTATCGACACCACTTTAGAAAAAGTTAAAACGCGTAATTTCTCTGAAAAATTCTTTGGTATTAATGTTACTGCATCAAGCGCTCACAATGATCAGTTTGTGATCTGGTTAGAACGCCGCTTACTGAAAGACAGTAACATTGCATCAAAACTTATTTTTGAAGTCAGTGAGTTTGGATTACAACAAAACATTAAAGCAAGTAAACGCTTTATCGATATGGTACATCGCGTGGGCGCACGCATTACTGTAGAACGTTTTGGTGTGGGGTTAACCTCATTTAAATTCTTTAGAGACTTAAAACCTGACTTTATCAAAATGGATGCAAGCTATACTCGCGGCCTCGAAGAAGATAAAAACAATCAATACTTTATGCGTTTAATGGTAGATCTTGCTCACCGTATTGGTGTGAGTGTATTTGCTGAAGGCGTAGAAAGCCAAGAAGAAAAACATATCATCGAAACGCTGTGCTTAGATGGTGTGCAAGGCTATTACATCGAAAAGCCGAAAGATATCTAACCCCTCTTTAAGGCCCAAAAAACCTTACTATTTTTGGGTCTATTCCAGCTATACCCAAGCCACCTCAAGATGCAGAATTCAGCGTTTCACAGGTGCTTAATATCAAGGCGTTACTTTGCAACAATGGTAGTCCCTTTTAAGAAGTAACAACGATGAGAGTAAGTGCCTGTGAAACGCCCAAAGGGTTGGTTTAAAAGCGATTTATACTGCGTTATTGATTTTAACAATAGAACCACTATTGTTTGCAATCAATGCCTTGCCTAAATCGCTTTTAATTCCAACTGAAACTCGCATCTTGAGGTGGTTTGGGTATATTAACTTTGCTTTAACACTTTAATCGTAAACAGCTTTGTTAATTTTAGCTATTCGTCCCTCATGTGTTGTGTCGGCCCCCATAAAAAAGGATAATAGAGCCGTTTTTATTCTCGTGAGGCACGCATGACAGAGTATGTCTTGTTATTGATTGGCACTGTGCTAGTCAACAACTTCGTTTTAGTTCAATTCTTAGGTTTATGCCCGTTTATGGGTGTATCGGGTAAGTTAGATACCGCAATTGGTATGTCTTTAGCCACAACCTTTGTACTTACACTTGCCTCCGTGACTAGTTATCTGGTGAATCATTATATTTTGATCCCGCTGGATATCGAATTTTTGCGTACCATGAGTTTTATTTTGGTTATCGCTGTTGTCGTGCAATTTACCGAAATGGTGGTGAGAAAAACCAGCCCGACACTCTATCGCTTATTAGGGATTTTCTTACCGCTTATCACCACTAACTGTGCTGTTTTAGGTGTTGCTCTACTTAATATCAAAGAAGACCATTCATTCTTACAATCGGCTGTGTACGGCTTTGGTGCCGCAGTGGGCTTCTCTATGGTGTTAATACTGTTTGCCGCATTACGTGAGCGTTTAGCTGCGGCTGATGTCCCTGCTCCTTTTAAAGGTGCTTCAATTGCGATGATCACCGCAGGCCTTATGTCGATGGCCTTTATGGGTTTTACAGGATTAGTGAAGTTTTAATATGACCTTGTTTTATGCTTTGATAGCGTTAGGTTCATTAGCGCTAATTTTTGGTTTAATTTTAGGTTTTGCCGCCGTTCGTTTTCGCGTTGAGAGCAACCCTATTGTTGACCAAATTGATACCATTTTACCGCAAACACAGTGTGGCCAATGTGGCTACCCTGGCTGTCGTCCCTATGCAGAAGCAATTGCCAATGGTGACGAAATCAATAAGTGCCCACCAGGCGGCGAAGCCACGGTAAAAAAACTCGCTGATTTAATGGGTGTTGAAGCAAAACCGCTGGCTGGCGGTGAGCAAGCAGATCCAGTTAAAACCGTTGCCTATATTCGTGAAGATGAATGTATTGGCTGTACCAAATGTATTCAAGCCTGCCCTGTTGATGCCATCGTTGGCGCAACTCGCCAAATGCACACTGTATTAATTGATGAATGTACCGGTTGTGACTTATGTGTTGAACCGTGCCCTGTAGACTGTATTGATATGCTACCTGTCAAAGAAACCAAACAAACCTGGAAATGGCAATTAAACGCAATCCCTGTGACTCAGGTAGATTAGGAGCACAGATGGAAAAATTAATAGATCAAATTAAACAAGGCAAAGTGTGGTCTATACCTGGAGGCGTTCACCCACCAGGTCAAAAGCTGCAATCAACAACACAAGCCATTGCAAGACTGCCACTACCAGACAAGCTCGTTGTATCACTAAAACAACATATTGGTGCTAACGGTAAACTTATTGTTGAAAAAGGCCAGCAGGTTCTAAAAGGTCAAGCATTAACTAAACCAAGCGGTAATTGGTCAGTGCCTGTGCACGCGCCAACATCAGGGTTGATCAGCGATATTTGCCCAATGCCCTCTGCTCACCCGTCGGCGTTGCCTGAACTTAGCGTTATTATTGAACCTGATGGTGAAGATAACTGGTGCGAGCTTAACCCTGTAACTGATGCCAAAGCACTTTCCCATGATGAGCTTGTAGATATTATTCATCAAAGTGGTATTGCAGGTATGGGCGGTGCTGGCTTCCCAACCTATGTAAAAGCTGATACCCGTAAAGCCATCGAGTTTTTAATTGTTAATGCTGTTGAGTGTGAGCCTTATATCACTGCTGATGACATGCTAATGCGCGAACATGCCGATGGCATAATTGCCGGTATTGAATTAATGCAGCAGCTGTTAAGTCCACAGCTGACAATTATTGGTATTGAAGATAATAAACCAGATGCCATTGCTGCCATGAAACTCGCAGCACAACATAACGACAGCATCATAGTGCAAACAGTACCAACGGTTTACCCTTCTGGCGGTGAAAAACAGCTAATTAAATTGCTAACGGGCAAAGAGGTCCCTAGTGGCAGTATTCCTGCCGATATTGGTATGTTGGTGCAAAATGTCGGTACTTTGTTTGCGGTAAATCAAGCCGTACATGAAGGTAAACCTCTTATAGAGCGTGTAGTAACGGTAACCGGTAACACCATCCATAAACAAGGTAATGTGTGGGCTTTACTAGGCACTGAAATTAAACATTTATTAGACTGCCAAGGCTTTTCTCCGGTTCCACAGCAACGTGTGGTTATGGGCGGTCCAATGATGGGCTTTACCCTACCAACCGTGCGTATTGGTGTGGTTAAAGCGACGAACTGTATTTTAGCGCCAGATCACCAAGAGCTTGCTGAGCCGGGTGATGAAAAAGCCTGTATTCGTTGTAGTGCCTGTGCTGACGCCTGCCCTGCTTCATTGTTACCTCAGCAATTACAATGGTTTGCTAAGTCTAAAGAATACGACAAACTCAACGAGCACAATTTATTCGATTGTATTGAATGTGGCGCCTGTGCTTATGTTTGCCCAAGCGAAATACCCTTGGTGCAGTACTATCGTGTTGCTAAAGCTGAAATCAAAGAGCAGCAAGCAGAGCAAATCAAAGCAGAGCGAGCAAAAGAGCGTTTTGAAGCACGTAAAGAGCGCTTAGAGCGCGAACAAGAAGAGCGTCAAAATCGCCATAAACGTAAGCCGGCTGCTAAGTCAGATGGCGAAAAACAAAAAGTGGCCGATGCACTCGCCCGAGTTAAAGCTAAATCTGATGATAAAGACAGTAAGTCAGCTGTCGCTGCAGCTATTGCCCGTGCGAAAGCGAAAAAGCAAGGTGCAGAGATTGAGCCTGATAACTCTGAAGTGGCTAAAGAGCGTGCAGCACGTAAAGAACAAGCACGTAAATACAAAGAGCAAAAAGCACTAGAGCAAGGTGAAGAAGGCGTCGATAAAGACGATAAAAAGTCTGCTGTTGCTGCCGCTATTGCCCGCGCTAAAGCGAAAAAAGCCGCACAAGCTACAGAAGAAAACGCTTCTGCTGAAACTGACGCTGCGCCAAAAGATGACAAAAAAGCTGCTGTTGCAGCTGCTATCGCTCGTGCTAAAGCGAAAAAAGCAGCGCAAGCTGTTGAAAATCAAACTGAAGCTGAAGAAGATAGCGCACCAGTTGATGACAAAAAAGCTGCTGTTGCTGCTGCAATCGCTCGTGCTAAAGCAAAAAAAGTAGCGCAAGCTGCTGAGAATCAAACTGAAGCTGAAGAAGATAGCGCGCCTGTTGATGACAAAAAAGCTGCTGTTGCTGCTGCAATCGCTCGTGCTAAAGCGAAAAAAGCAGCACAAGCTGCTGAGAATCAAACTGAAGCTGAAGAAGATAGCGCGCCAGTTGATGACAAAAAAGCTGCTGTTGCAGCTGCTATCGCCCGTGCTAAAGCCAAAAAAGCAGCTAAAGAGCAAGCGCAGAGTGACGACTCTTCACAGCAAACTAATGATTCAAGTGCTGAGGCAGATGCCCAGCCACAAGCTGACGCTCCTGAATCTAACGAAGATAAGAAAAAAACTGCCGTTGCTGCCGCTATCGCTCGCGCCAAAGCGAAAAAAGCCGCTAAAGAGCAAGCACAGAGTGACGATTCTTCAGAGCAAATAAATGATTCAAATGATGAGGCTGATGCCAAGCCGCAGTCTGATGCTCCTGAATCTAGCGAAGATAAGAAAAAAGCCGCTGTTGCAGCTGCCATAGCTCGCGCCAAAGCGAAAAAGGCCGCTAAAGAGCAAGCGCAGAGTGACGAATCATCAGAACAACTTGATGATTCAAGCGATACGGATGATTCAAAACCGCAGGTTGATGAACCTGAGTCTAGCGAAGATAAGAAAAAAGCAGCGGTCGCTCGTGCCATTGCAAGAGCTAAAGCGAAAAAGTTACAACAAGAAGGAAACGATAAGTCATGAAACTAACCATGGCGAGTTCGCCGCATAATCATAGCCATAAATCATTAAGCCGATTAATGATGACAGTGATTGCTGCGTGTATTCCAGGCTTAATCGCGCAAGTTTTCTTTTTTGGTAGCGCTGTTTTAATTCAGCTTGTTCTCGCGCTAATTACAGTTAGCGCCTGTGAAGCCGCTGTATTGATGCTTCGTAAACGCAAAGTTTGGCCAACACTCAGTGATGGTAGTGCGTGGTTAACAGGCGTATTACTGGCGTTGAGTATTCCCCCTTTAGCGCCTTGGTGGATTATCGTAATTGGCTGTATGTTTGCAATTGTTATTGTAAAGCAGCTTTATGGTGGCCTTGGCTTTAATTTATTTAACCCTGCTATGGCAGCTTATGTATTACTACTTGTATCGTTTCCGGTGCAAATGACAAGCTGGTTACCTGTTAGTGATTTACTTGCATCTCCAATCAGCTTCTCACAGCAGCTGTCTGTTATTTTCAATGGCTTTACCAGCGCTGGTTTTAGTGTTGATCAATTACGTGTAGCGATTGATGGCACAACCATGGCAACGCCGCTTGATACCGTTAAAACAGATGTCGCCCATCACCTAACGGTGGCTGAGAGCATGAGTAAGCCTCTTTTTAATGACTGGTTTGGCCTTGGTTGGGGCTGGGTTAACCTCGGCTTTTTAATCGGGGGGCTTTATTTATTAAAAGCTAAAATCATTAATTGGCATATCCCTGTTAGCTTTTTAGCCTCATTGGCCGTGTGCAGTGGTATTGGTTATATTGCAGCTCCTGGCACAGAGCCAGGCGTGGTATTTCATTTATTCAGTGGTGCAACCATGTTAGGGGCATTCTTTATTGCTACCGATCCTGTTTCTGCATCAACCACAAATAGAGGTCGTTTAATTTATGGTGCGTTAATTGGTCTACTTGTTTACTTAATTCGTACTTTCGGTGGTTATCCTGATGCTGTGGCATTTAGTGTATTGCTGTTAAATATGGCGGTACCTTTAATTGATTACTACACGAAACCACGTACTTACGGCCATGGGGTGAAATAATGATCCTTTCCTCAATGACTAAAAACGGCGCTATTCTTACAGCATTTGCGCTCATTACCACAGGCACTGTGGCCCTGACTCATAGCCTGACTGCTGAGCGTATTGAAGAGCAAGAAAAGCAACAACTTGCAGAGCAACTTCAACAAGTACTTGATGCCCATCATTATGACAATCAACTATACAAAGATTGTGTCGTGATCACCGATGAGCGCTTAGGTCCACGCCCAGAGCAAGTTATTTATCGTGCTTACAAAGACAATAAGCCTTACGCTTTAGTGATGCGCCATGTAACACCAAGTGGTTACAGTGGCGATATCAACTTATTAACTGCGGTTTTTGCCAATGGTGAAATAGCGGGTGTTCGTGTCACTAAGCACGAAGAAACACCGGGCCTTGGCGATAAAGTTGAGGTCAAAAAATCAGACTGGATCACCCTTTTCAAAGGCCAAAATGTACTGGGTGAAGATGATAGCCGCTGGGCTGTTAAAAAAGATGGTGGCCAATTTGATCAGTTTACTGGCGCAACCATTACACCGCGTGCCGTTGTCGGCTCAGTAAAACAAGCTGTGCTGTTTGCCCAAGCTGAATTTGATAACTTGTTTGCTGCGCCAAACATCTGTCAAGGAGCCAAGTAATGAGCCAAGTTAAAACTTTATTTAAAGATGGCATGTGGGCCAATAACCCTGCCCTTGTGCAGTTATTAGGCTTGTGCCCGCTACTTGCCGTTACCTCTACGATTACCAATGCATTAGGCCTAGGTTTAGCAACTTTATTGGTTCTGGTTGGTTCTAACGTCACCGTATCGATTGTGCGTAACTGGGTACCTAAAGATATTCGTATTCCTGTTTTTGTGATGATCATCGCAGGCTTTGTAACCATCGTGCAGCTAATGATGAATGCCTATACATTTGGCCTTTATCAATCACTGGGGATTTTTATTCCACTGATTGTTACCAACTGTGCCATTATCGGTCGCGCAGAAGCATTCGCTTCTAAAAATACCGTGCCACTTTCAGCCTTTGACGGCCTGATGATGGGACTTGGCTTTATGTTAGTTTTAGTGGTGCTAGGGGCAATGCGAGAGCTTATTGGTCAAGGTACGCTATTTGATGGCGCCGATTTATTATTAGGGCCATGGGCTGCTGCACTTCGAATTGAAGTATTTAGTTTTGATAACCAATTTTTATTGGCAATTTTACCACCGGGTGCCTTTTTAGGGCTTGGTTTATTGATTGCTGCAAAAAATGTCATTGATACACAAATAAAATCTAAGCAAGTTGTTACTCCAGAAGCAGAAAAAGGCCCTAGAGCCCGAGTGACAAGTTTAACTTAAAGGAGAGCACGCACCGTCACTGCGTGCTTTACGCCACCATGAATAAAGAAAAGCGCTATGAGATCTTATCTCGTTTACGTGAGCAAAACCCGCACCCAGAAACAGAGCTTGAATACTCAAGCCCGTTTGAATTATTAGTTGCGGTTACCTTATCAGCACAAGCTACAGATGTGGGTGTTAATAAAGCAACCCGTAAGCTATTCCCTGTTGCTAACACGCCTCAAGCGATTCTTGATTTAGGCCTTGAAGGCCTTCGCGATTACATCAAGACCATTGGTTTGTTTAATTCTAAAGCCAATAATGTCTATAAAATGTGTGAGATTCTGGTCAATAAACATAACTCAGAAGTACCAGAGAATCGTGAAGCGCTCGAAGCATTACCGGGTGTTGGCAGAAAGACTGCAAATGTTGTTTTAAACTGTGCCTTTGGCTGGCCAACAATTGCTGTCGATACGCATATTTTCCGCGTTTCTAACCGCACTAAGTTTGCCATGGGTAAAGATGTAGTTGCTGTAGAACAAAAACTAGAAAAAGTGGTACCTAAAGAATTTAAGGTCGATGTACACCACTGGTTAATCCTGCACGGTCGCTATGTGTGCACGGCTCGTAAACCTAAGTGCGGCAGTTGTATTATCGAAGATTTGTGTGAGTTTAAGGAAAAGACTGAGTAGTTAAAGTCTACTCTAAAGTTAACAATTTTAAGGTGAAGTTGCTCACCTTTTTCTATCACCTCAGTAAGTTCATTTTGCAGATTGTGCCAAACACAAGGTTTGGCACAATAAGCCTAGCCATTATCGCTGGTTTTGGCTCACCTGCTTTTTAATAAACTCTCGCGTATCATTTAACAACGATACTCTTGCTGGTTCGTGAACATACATCATGTGACCACCGTGATAATAGTGATAGTCAATTTTATCAGCGTATATACCGTGTCTGTTTAAGGTGTATTCTGCATCAAAAAATGGCGTGACAATATCGTAATACCCTGAGGCAACCATCACTTTCATTTGCGGATTACTGCGAAGCACATAAGATAAATCTGGCGCGGTATTGACGTATCTTGGCTCCCATCCTTGTCCATCAGGAGCAGTACGCCAGCGCCAGTTATCTGATAACTCAGGGTCACCAGGGTTTAAGTATTTTCTTTTCCACTGTACGTTTAAATCTGTGCGCATGTATTTCATCAGTGCCGCTTTATATGCAGGCCCTATCACTTTAGACGCATCTTGCTTAGGAGCCGCTGTTAAATCGTCTCGTTCATCAAGCTTATAACGTCCATCAAGCAAGCCTACTGCGACGCCCTCATCACGCAATAACTCTTTAGCGAATCTAAAGGCATTAATGCGTAAATCAACCTGCTCAATATATTGTTTGCTTAGCCCTGTATAACGGTGAAGGCCATCAACAATTTGCGCTCTGTCAGCTTTACTAAGGGCATTCCCCTTAAATAAGGCTGGTAGTAATTCATCAACTGCAAATTGTCGGCTCGCATCAATAAACGCTTCAAAATCTCCAGATGTGTCTACTTTTTTATGATACCAAGCAGTTGCAGCAAGTGTGGGTATGTAAGTGATGTAAGAAATGATGTTGTCATCAACATAAGGGCTTGAACCTTGATAGTCTAAAGCTTGTGACACAAAAATAATGCCATTTACATTGATCAGGTGTTTATCCATAAGCACTTTAGAAACCGCTGCCGCTCGAGTTGTCCCGTAGCTCTCTCCCAATAAAAATATTGGTGCATTCCAGCGATTTTCTTTTGTTAGCCACTGGGCAATAAAATCAGCGATAGAAGATGCATCTTGATTTAAGCCCCAAAAAGCTTTGCTGTCAGTGTCACCTAAGGCACGCGAGTAACCTGTGCCAACAGGGTCCACGAACACCATATCAGTCACATCAAGTATCGTCTCAGGCGCATCTTTTAATTCGTAAGGAGCCATTCCTGGATGTGAAGCATCGCTTGGTACAACAACTCGTTTAGGACCATATGCACCCATATGTAACCAATTAGACGATGAGCCTGGGCCACCATTCCAGATAAATGTGACTGGTCTGTTTTTGTTATCGCTTGCAGCTATATAATCAAACGAAAAGATAGCAGCAGTTGGCTCTTCGTTTTTGTTTAATAAATAGGTTTCACCGGCTACAGCTTTGTATTTCAGCCTTTTGTCATTAAAAGTACCTTTATGCTGGGTCACAAATTTAGTGGCTTCTGGTATCGGCTTCTTACTGTTGTTTGAATTTGAGACTTCATCTGCATTAACCGCGCTTGTACAAAGCGCAAACAATGTAGAGATGACTACAGTTTTGAAATTGGCAACATACGCCATGTTTTATTCTCCCTAGCAGGCTTATCTGTATCTGGCTTGAGTGGCTTTATCACTCAGTGTGCAATTAACCTTTTACTTAAGTGATTACTTTTACAGCAAGCACATGTAATTTCAACTATCTGCGATTAACACGTAAAAAGCTTATCTTTCTCGGTATAAAAAATATCAAAGTATTAATTTCACAAGCTTCCATCCTTTCGTTATGCTGTTGAGTAATGTGATATTTTTATGAGAATAGCTATGTTACCTTTACTTCGTATCTTATTAATTGAGCAAGATCCTGCCACCTTAAAAGAGCTTTCAACAAACCTAGCAAAAACAATCCCCAATTTTGAGCGCAGTGATGTTGATATCGACATTATTGAGTGCATTGAGCTCAAGCAGGCGTTGAAATATGTAGAGGAAGATGGCGATATTCAAGCTGTGGTACTTAGTTGGGATGTACTGAACAATGGCGAGCGCACCTATAGCCGTTTTATCGAGCAATTAAAAGGCATACGCCTTGAGCTGCCTGTTTATGTTATTGGTGACGATACGAAAGGCTTGGAAATAGTTAACGAGTCAGAAGAAATTGAATCTTTCTTTTTTAAAGATGAGGTCATTTCAGACCCTGAAGCAATCTTGGGCTATATGATCAATGACTTTGATGACCGTTCAGAAACCCCATTTTGGACCGCCTACCGTCGTTATGTGGGTGAATCGAACGATTCATGGCACACACCTGGTCACAGCGGCGGAGCTAGCTTTAGAAATTCTCCCTATATTAAAGACTTTTATCAGTTTTATGGCCGTAACGTATTTGTTGGCGACCTGTCGGTTTCTGTCGACTCGCTTGGTTCACTGTCTGACAGCACCAACACCATAGGTCGCTCTCAAGAATCAGCTGCGGCGACATTTGAAGTAAAACATACCTACTTTGTTACCAATGGGTCTTCCACTTCAAATAAGATTATTTTGCAAACTTTGCTGCGTAAAGGCGATAAGGTGATCATTGACCGAAACTGCCATAAATCAGTACATTACGGCATTTTGCAATCGGCTAGTTTACCTATTTACTTATCGAGTATTTTAAATCCTAAATATGGTATCTTCGCGCCCCCTTCACTGGCTGACATCAAGCAAGCGATTGAACAAAATAGCGATGCTAAATTACTGGTTTTAACTGGCTGTACTTACGATGGTCTACTTAGCGATTTAAAACAAGTAGTGGAATTTGCACATCAGCACGGTATTAAAGTGTTTATCGACGAAGCGTGGTTTGCTTACTCGCTTTTCCACCCGAGTTTACGCCACTACTCAGCTATTAATGCTGGCGCAGACTATGTTACCCATTCAGCACATAAAGTGGTTTCAGCGTTCTCTCAGGCGTCTTATATTCATGTGAACGACCCTGATTTCGATGCCGATTTCTTCCGTGAGATCTACAGTATTTACGCCAGTACCTCGCCAAAATATCAGCTCATTGCTTCGCTGGATGTATGCCAGAAGCAATTAGAAATGGAAGGTTATAAATTACTGAATGCCCTGCTGAATCATGTTGCAGAGTTTAAGCAGCAAATGGCTTCACTGAAACATATTAAAGTGCTCGATAAGCAAGATTTCATGGATATATTCCCACATTTTAGTGGCGATAACATGGGTCACGACCCACTGAAGATCCTTATCGATATTAGCGAGTTACCTTATTCATTAAAGGATATTCATAAATTTCTATTAGATGAAATTGGCCTTGAAATCGAAAAGTACACGCACAGCACCATTTTAGTTTTGCTAACTCTTGGTGGCACACGCTCAAAGATCATTCGCCTTTACAATGCGCTGAAGAAACTCGATAGCGGTAAAGTAAAACTTGCCACTTCAATGAGGCGCACACGCCTACCAGAGAATCTACCCGCTATAGACTTAGCCTGTATTCCTAGTGATGCATTCTATGGCGAACGTGAATCTGTACCAATTAGCAAAAGTAACAACCGAATTTGTGCCGGATTAGTGACACCTTATCCTCCTGGTATCCCACTGTTAGTGCCGGGGCAACATATCACTAATGAGCATATCGAATATCTTAAGGAGTTGGCGGGTCAGGGCCTGACAATTCAAGGGAGCTTTGATGGCGAAATTTATGTACTTAAAGGTAAAGTGAAAAGCTAAGCTTTCGCTTATACCGCAAAAACCTCATTGTTATGCAGCAATCCCGATTCATTGCTGCATAACGCCACCCTTTTCATATTAAACGCTTTGTCTCAATGCTACTGTGCATGCAATCGAAATAACTTATAATCCATTTTTAATAATTTTAATGCGCAGCGTTGTACCATGCTGCGTTATTGAAATTGTGCGAATTTAAAGACAAGAAAGAGGATGCTTAAAATGCGCTTATTACACACAATGCTTCGCGTTGCTGATTTAGATAAATCAATTGAATTTTATACGCAGGTATTAGGTATGAAAGAGCTGCGCCGTGCAGACAACGAAGAGTACCGCTACACCCTTGCTTTTGTCGGTTATGGTGACGAAAAAGATTCGACCGTGCTTGAGCTTACTTATAACTGGGATACAGACAGCTATGATTTAGGTAATGCATACGGTCATATTGCTATCGAGTTTGATAATATTTATAAAGCCTGCGAAGACATTAAAGCTGCTGGCGGTAATGTGAGTCGTGAGCCGGGTCCTGTAAAAGGCGGCACAACTGAAATTGCATTTGTTAAAGACCCAGATGGTTATGCAATTGAGTTAATTCAGAAAAAAGATAACAACACTTTTTGATTCATACCGGCTATTTCAGCGATTGCTGAGATAGCCACTTTGCGAGTGCTTTTTCAAGTTCAGCAAAATTAATTGGCTTTGCGATATGGTCACTGATACCAATTTTTGCGCTTGTTTCGATGTCGTCTTTCATAGCATTAGCACTAACCGCAATAATCGGCGTATCAAAATCTGGCCTTGCAAGTAAGTTTTCGCTGGCAGTTAATCCATCCATCACCGGCATTTGAATATCCATTAAAATCAGTGCGTAATCTTGTGTTAGGGTTTTCTCACAGGCAATTTGTCCATTTTCTGCCAATTCATAATTTAGACCTAATTGAGTTAAATACTTAGAGATAACAATTTGATTAATTGGGTTATCTTCGGCAATTAATATTGGCTTGTCGACTGATTTAAAATCGAACTGAATGTCTTCATTTGATTGGTGTACTTTTTCGCTAGCGTCCTGTGTGTTTAGTGATTTAAAATTAACATTAATGGTAAACTCGGTACCTTTGCCAAGCTCACTGTCGATACCAATAGTACCTCCCATCAAATCAATCATCCCCTTACTGATGGCAAGCCCAAGACCGGTTCCTCCATATTCACGAGTGGTGTTACTTTGCGCTTGTACAAAGGGGTTAAACAGAGCTGTTATTTTATCTTCAGCGATACCAATGCCTGTATCTTTTACCGATAACTCGACGGCTGTCTGGTGTTCATCTCGGCTTTGCAGAGTAAGCGAAAGAATGATCTCTCCTTGATTGGTAAACTTAACGGCGTTAGAGAGCAAGTTAATCAGCACTTGTTTAACGCGTATTTCATCACATTCTACATTCAGCGATTGTAATGAGGAGACCTCAAGCCGGCAGCCAACCCCTTTAGCATCACAACTCGGTTTAAATAGTAAGATAAGGTCATGGCAAAGCGCGACTAAATCACATTGTCGCGACTCGAGCTCTACCTTATTGGCTTCTATTTTTGAAAAGTCGAGAATATCGTTAATCACGGTTAATAACACATCACTACAGTTGTTAATTTGCCTTACAAACTCTGCTTGCTCTTGTGTTAACGTGCTTTTATTGAGTAGCTGCAAAAAGCCCACAATACCATTCATCGGAGTACGTATTTCATGGCTCATATTGGCTAAGAACTGGCTTTTAACTTGCTCAGAGCGCTCAGCGCGAAGTTTTTCTAATTGCAATGAAGTAATTTGTATATCAATGGTATCGGCCATGCTGCTAAGGGAATCTGCAATATCTTTAAACTCTTGATAATGAAAATCGTCGGTATCTTGTTTGTAATTACCTAATGCATATTCTCGGCTAAGAGCAGTAATGCGATTTAGCGGGTTATGGAGCCGTGCCGTCAACCAACGCACTGAAATAAATGAAATAATAGAGAGTCCTACAATTGACAACCCTGCCAATATAGCCGTTTGCTTTACAGCGCTGGTGTAGGTGGTTTTTGCTTCATTAATTTGGAATCGTAAACTGGTTGGCTTACCTGCATAAAAAACATTACTGATTGAGGCCTGCCCCATTAATTTGCCGTTATCGCCAGCATCGCCCACGCTATATAAAATGTTATCTTGTGCAGTAATTTGTACCTGCTTACCTGCTTGATAAACCGGTTGTTCATTATGTATTGCAAGCCACTTTAACGCCTCTGATAAAGGCACAAAAGACACTAACACGCCCGTTTTGATTATTGGCTCACTAAGAGAATCTTGCTCATGTAACAACTTAGATGTAATTGCCAGTAAGGCATTTTGTTTTGCCTCTGCAGGCGCAAATAATTCACTAACTTGGGGGTTATCGATAATTTGAACTGTGTTTTGCTCTGTTGATGTCTTGGCGCTGTCGAGAATGCTTTTTGTGAGTTTATAGTTCAAATTTAAAGAGGTAATAGGGTAACCTTCAACTATAAAGCCTTGATTATCAATTACAATCGATGCTTTTATCTGTGGATTCTGGGCAACAAACTCCTGCAGTTGTACAAGCGCGAACTGTGAGTACACCACTTTATTGGGCAGTTCTGTAATCGCTTTAGTGCTACTAAGCAATTGGCTGTTTTTCTCAAGCTTAAATAAGAGTTGTTCAAGGCTGGCCGCATTATTTCTAGCTTGCCATTGTAAACTCGTATTTGCTTGGTCAATTGAGCTTAAATAGAATCGCCCTATCATCAAACCTGCAAGGATCAGCAGGGGAATAATGACCAGTAGTAATACACTGATAAATAAGGCGCGACTAAAGCGTGGACTACTCATTCAGCCCCTTCATTGGCAATCGAACGCTCTGCCAACCCTTGCATAAAAAGCCCCGCTTGCTCAGCAGTTAAGGCACCACTGCCATAGCGAATAAACCCTTTATTTAATACTTCCCATACGATGATCATAGATGCGGTTGAAGGCATAGGTTTTGTAAATTGTATGGCATCAATTAAGGTTGATAACTCAGTGCCTTGTTGTGCTTTAAGGTTATTTAAAACCTCAGTGTTAACTGGGATATCTTGAAGTTTTTGCCAAACCAGTGTTTGGAATTTTTCTGCTTGAACCAATTTAGCAAATTTGATCAAATTGTCTTTATTAACACCATTTAAGCCATCATTTGGAAACGCCAGCACAAAGGTTGAGTAATAAGGCTGCATATACTCACCATTGAGTTTCGGCAATTGCTGCACAGCTAAACTATCACCAAGCGCCTGCTCATACGTTTTTAATGCCCAAGCACCATCGATGATGAAGGCGGCTTGCTGCGCTTTAAATGCATTATTTGAGCAAGTGTAATCGCACTGTCTATCAACCAGGTTTTGTTTATTTAAACCCCAAACAAATTTGAGAGCCGATAGCATTGCTGGTGTATTTAGCTGAACTTGATTATCTACAAGTAGATCACCACTAAAAGCCGATAGGAACGGGATAAACCAATACATTTCCATAAAACTCCATGTAACGAGTTTCACTTTTTCAGGCAATGAAGGTTGAATTTGGTATATATCCTGCCAGTTTTCTATTGGCTCTTTAACAAACTGCTTATTATAAAAAAGTAACAAGTGATTCCCTTGAATGATGGGTATACCTAAGAGCTCATTGTTGAGCTTTGCAGTTTCTAAGGTTCGCTTGTCTGTGGTATCAGCTATGAGTGAGTGTGGAATAACGCTGTAGTTGGCATATTTATCAAGGCCTAAGTGATCAGCGGGTACAATAATTACGTCTGTTGAGGTGCTGGTACTAGTATTTTGTACCAACCTTACCTTTAGCGCCTTTTGGTCAACCAATACAGAGTTAACCGTTAAACCGTTTTGCTCTGCAAACTCACTAAGCAATTGGTTAAAATGTTCATGCTTCATGGTATGGGCTAGGTTTATCGTTGCTGCATAGCCATCAAACGTAACTAATAGCACCGCCAGCCAAAATACTCGCCACACGCTAATTTCTACTCAAAATGAATTAAAATTACTTTTTAGTTAAGCACATATGCCTTAAATTGCCCAGCCTAATCAAGGGTTTTCTTAAATCTAAATGCAGCCACAGCCAAGCCCAAAATAGTAAAAGCTAAAAGCCAAAGTAAGTCACTGCTCATACTTATTAAATTGACATCTTTTAGCACGATTCCACGTACTAATCTTAGGTAATGCGTTGCGGGTAAACACTCAGCAAGCCATTGCGCTGCCTTTGGCATACCTTCATAGGGAAATACAAAACCTGACAATAAAATAGAAGGTAATAGAATGAAAATTGTCATTTGCATTGCTTGAAGCTGATTTTTAGCGATGGTTGAAAGTACTAAGCCAAGCACTAAACTGGCACATATAAAGGCAAAGGTTGCGACAACCAATGCGACTAAACCACCTCCAAAAGGAATATGAAACAAGAGCTTACCCATGCCTAATATAATAAATAACTGAATAAAACCAATGAAGATATAAGGCACCACTTTACCGATCATTAATTCAAGCGAGCTTAATGGTAAGGTGATTAAGAGCTCCATATTACCTCGCTCTTGCTCTTTAACAATGGCAGCAGAGGTAAACATAATCATCGTCATGGTTAAAATAACAGCAGCTAAACCTGGCACAATATTCACTGCAGAGCGTTGCTCTGGGTTATAAAATAAGGTCGTCTCAAAGGTTGGGTATGTTCTATTCGCAGGCTTATCGAGAAGCTCTGCAAGCGGCATATTGCGCAGCGATTTTATGCTCGACGCTACCATTGTATCTGAGCCGTCAACTAACCAATGTGCAATTGGCCTGACTAACGACTCATTACTGCCATCAGGCAAACCAAAACCCACTGTTGGGTGCTGAGCAAGTCGGTTTGCCACATCGTGGGGTATAAACAGCACAGCCCGCACTTTCGCACTGGCGATTGCTGTTTGTGCCTGTTCTATACTGTCGTAATAATCTGTCACTTTAACCACATTTGTCGCCGATACTGTTTGTACTAAAATGCGACTGAGCGCAGTTTGACTATGATCGACCACTGCAACAGGGATATCTTTAACGTTGGTGTTAATAGCATAACCAAATAGAATCAGTTGGATAAGGGGGATCATCACCACCATCGCAAATGTCATTCTATCGCGGCGTAATTGTAGTAATTCTTTGCTTACAATTGCTTTTATGCGGCTTAATGAAGTCATAATACTCATTGTCTGCCCTGCCCTGTGCAGGTGACAAACACGTCTTCAAGGCTTGGGCGCACACTATTTACTTGCCACGTATCCTGACAAAATGATTGCTGCTTTATGAACTCAACGGGGTCTTGAACATCTTTTTTCACTAAGACTCGCAGCTGTGCACCTAATTGAGTGGCTGAAATAACATGGTCAATTGTTGCGAGCTGTTTTTTTAATTCTCTGGTTTGCGCCCCTGCGATTTCTACAACATGAGCGTGCATGTCTGTCATTAATTGCTTTGGAGAGCCATCCGCGCGTTTAATACCTGATTCTAAAATGGCTAAACGATGACAACGCTCTGCTTCATCCATGTAATGAGTGGTGACTAATATCGTGGTACCGGCATTACTTAAATCAAACAGTGTTTCCCAAAAATCACGGCGATTTTGTGGATCGACTGCCGATGTTGGCTCATCAAGAAATAAAATTTTCGGTTTATTAATCACTGCAGCAGCCAATGCTAAGCGCTGCCGTTGCCCCCCACTCATACTTCCGGCCATTTGATCAACTCTTTGATCAAGACCATAGGTATGGAGCAATTCGTCAATTCTTTGTTGTTTTTGCTGCTTTTTAAACGGGTAAAGCGCCGCCATGAACTTTAGGTTTTCAAGTACGGTCAGGTCACTATAAAGTGAAAACTTTTGCGTCATATAACCAAGTTGCGTTCTGAGCTTTTCAGCATCTTTTGGCAGACTCAAGCCAAGCACATTGATATCAC
Source organism: Pseudoalteromonas sp. P80D2 (assembly GCF_036680945.1). Classification (NCBI taxonomy): domain Bacteria; kingdom Pseudomonadati; phylum Pseudomonadota; class Gammaproteobacteria; order Alteromonadales; family Pseudoalteromonadaceae; genus Pseudoalteromonas; species Pseudoalteromonas sp. P80D2. Next base: position 1,464 of record NZ_JAZDAR010000015.1, on the reverse strand, counting down.
CAGAGGTTGGCTTCAATAACCCCGTAAGCATACGGATTGCTGTCGTTTTACCACAGCCATTAGGGCCCAAAAAGCCATAAATTTGCCCTTGCTCAACGTCTAGATCAAGGTTATCAATCGCTTTTAAATCGCCAAATTGTTTTACCAAACCTTTGGCATGGATCACCGATTCAGTCATGGCATAATCACTTGAGCAGGTACGCCTGTCGGTAAATTATTTTCACTTACCGGTAGTGTTACCTCAGCAAGATACATTAATCTCGCACGCTCTTCCTGATTAAGGGCATAAAAAGGCGTGAACGCAGGCTCTGAGGCAATCCAGGTAAGTTCACCCTGTAGATCTTTATCTATGCCATCGACGCGAACCGTTAGGGTCATGCCCTGATTGAGCTTGGCACGATATGGTTCAGGGATATATACGCGTGCGTAAGGTGCGCTGTTTGCTTGAATTATAACGACAGGGCTACCTTTAGTAACTCGCTCACCTACGTGCCAAGGTAAATTATCGACCCTGCCAGCACGCATCGCTTTAATTGTCAGATCTGAGAGGTATTTTTGCTGTACTTTTAGTTCTGCTTCTGCCGCCTGAACTTGCGCTTTCGCACTATTAATATCTTCAACGCGAGAACCATTTGTTAACTCATTTAAGTTCTGCTTTGCTGATTCTAAATTAGCAAAAGTCTCATCTCGTGCAGCGGTAGCACTGTCTAAGGTTTCTTGGCTTGCGAGTTTATCTTTAACTAAGGTTTTTGCACGGCGAAAATTAGCTTCGCTTTGCGTATATGCAGCATTGGCTGCTGCTACTTTGGCTGATGCAGCAGCAACTTCTTCGGGGCGAGCACCATTCAAGGTTTTTTCAAGAAATGCAGTGGCTTGAGCTAATTGAGCTTGTGCTTTAGCAACAATCGCTTGTTGTAGTTCAGCATCGAACTTTGCAATCACCTGCCCTTTTTCGACCAACTGGCCTGCTGAGACGGGTAAATCGATGAGTATTTCGTTAGTCGTTGCAGGATGGATCACACGCTCACGCTCAAGCGTTCCTAGCGCTACTCCCTCATTTGAGTCTGAACAAGCAGTAATGACTAAAGAAATTAGTATGAGTACAACACGTTTAGCTAACATTTTAATTTCCTTATGGTTAGCTGATGAGTTGCTAGATACTATAAAGTATTAAAATGATCTGTAAAAGTGATCTATAGGAATTAAAGTTTTAGAAATATATGGAGTCTATATCGTAAAGATATATGGAGAATAAGGAATATTAAGTTGAAAAATCTTAGTTCTATTTGAAATGATATATAGATAGCCTTTCCAACACATCAACTTACTTAAAGTAAGTGGCGCCCCCAAGAGATTTGTACTCTTGATAACGTCGTGCATAGATTGCGCGGTGTTCACCGCCCTACTACACATAACCTACTTGAATAAGTGGCGTCCCCAAGGGGATTCGAACCCCTGTTACCG
>NZ_JAZDAR010000013.1:0-789 GCF_036680945.1 Pseudoalteromonas sp. P80D2 | reverse complement strand
TCTGTTACGCTGTCATAAAACGCGTTTGGCGTTGTATGGTTAAGCCTCACGGGTAATTAGTACAGGTTAGCTTAATGGCTCACACCACTTCCACATCCTGCCTATCAACGTTGTAGTCTTCAACGGCCCTTCAGAGACTTTAAAAGTCTAGTGAGAACTCATCTCGAGGCCTGCTTCGCGCTTAGATGCTTTCAGCGCTTATCAGTTCCGAACGTAGCTACCGGGCAGTGCCATTGGCATGACAACCCGAACACCAGCGGTTCGTTCACTCCGGTCCTCTCGTACTAGGAGCAACCCCTCTCAATTCTCAAACGCCCACGGCAGATAGGGACCGAACTGTCTCACGACGTTCTAAACCCAGCTCGCGTACCACTTTAAATGGCGAACAGCCATACCCTTGGGACCGACTTCAGCCCCAGGATGTGATGAGCCGACATCGAGGTGCCAAACACCGCCGTCGATATGAACTCTTGGGCGGTATCAGCCTGTTATCCCCGGAGTACCTTTTATCCGTTGAGCGATGGCCCTTCCATTCAGAACCACCGGATCACTATGACCTACTTTCGTACCTGCTCGACGTGTCTGTCTCGCAGTTAAGCTGGCTTCTACCATTACACTAACCGTACGATGTCCGACCGTACTTAGCCAACCTTCGTGCTCCTCCGTTACTCTTTGGGAGGAGACCGCCCCAGTCAAACTACCCACCAGGCACTGTCCGTAACCCCGATTAGGGACCAACGTTAGAACATCAACACTACAAGGGTGGTATTTCAAGGACGGCTCCACAAA
>NZ_JAZDAR010000012.1:0-498 GCF_036680945.1 Pseudoalteromonas sp. P80D2 | reverse complement strand
ATCACCTCCTTATACGATTTAGAACTTATTTGTTCGTAGTGTCCACACAGATGATTGTTAATTGTAAAGAGAACAACACTTATTGTTTGGGTCTGTAGCTCAGTTGGTTAGAGCGCACCCCTGATAAGGGTGAGGTCGGTAGTTCAAATCTACTCAGACCCACCACTTTGCTCCCATACTTCGTTATGGCACGCCTCGTTTAGTGGACTAAACGTCGTTGTACCATGCCTTGTCTGGAACAAAGTCGGTTACAAACAATAAGTACCAGCATATGTGGGGCTATAGCTCAGCTGGGAGAGCGCCTGCCTTGCACGCAGGAGGTCAGCAGTTCGATCCTGCTTAGCTCCACCACTTTTACTCCTTAAAAATAAACATTCTTAATCAGGTAATAAACTGCTTGAGAATAGAGTGTGTTTAATTTTGAGAAGTTTATTCTCTTGCTCTTTAAAAATTTGGAAAGCTGATATTAAAATTCTTATAGATACTTGTATCTATAAA
>NZ_JAZDAR010000011.1:0-1078 GCF_036680945.1 Pseudoalteromonas sp. P80D2 | reverse complement strand
TGTTGTGCTTCAATGAAACCGGACACTAATTTAGGTGGTATTATTACCACTCAAACAGAGGTGTTCTATGACAAAACAACGTCGCTCTTTTTCTCAAGAGTTTAAACTTAGTTCAGCAAAATTAGTTCTTGATGATGGATACTCATTTCCAGAAGCTGCTCGTTCACTAGAAGTCGGTGAAACAGCCCTTCGACGTTGGGTTAAGCAATTACAAGAAGAGCGTGGTGGCACAACACCAAATTCTAAAGCGCTTACTCCTGAGCAGCTTAGAATTCAGGAGCTTGAAGCTAAAGTTAATCGGCTTGAAAGAGAGAAAACAATTTTAAAAAAGGCTACCGCTCTCTTAATGTCAGACGAGATAAACAATATTCGTTGATAGACCAATTAAGTGAGCATGAGTCAGTGGAAATGGTCTGTAGCGTATTGAATGTTCCGCGTTCGAGTTATTACGATTTTAAGCAGCGTGTGACGTCAATTAAACTTGAAGAGGTGCAGCTTAGATCAACGATTAATGAGTTATTTTCACTCAGTCGTGGAGCTGCTGGTAGCCGTATGTTGGCGGTGATGCTAAAAGAAGCTGATTTACCTGTAGGCGTTTTTAAGGTACGCCGTATCATGCGTGATATGGGGTTGGTCTGTAAACAACCTGGGCCTCATTCATATAAATTAGCGACGGCGGAGCGACCAGATATTCCAAACAAACTTAATCGTGAGTTTCAAGTAAATAGCGCAAATCAAGTTTGGTGTGGGGATATCACCTATATTTGGACAGGTAAAAAATGGTCTTATTTGGCTGTTATTATCGATTTGTTTGCTCGCCGTGTAGTTGGTTGGGCAATGTCTGATAAGCCTGACACTGACTTAGTTATAAAAGCATTAGATAGAGCATACGAACAACGAGGGAAACCATCTGGACTGATGTTTCATTCAGATCAAGGTAGTCAGTACAACGCAAGAAGGTTTCAACAAAGACTGTGGCGTTACCGAATAGAGCAAAGTATGAGTCGCCGAGGGAATTGTTGGGACAATGCACCAATGGAGCGTCTATTTAGAAGTTTAAAAACAGAATGGGTTCCCT
>NZ_JAZDAR010000002.1:0-1325 GCF_036680945.1 Pseudoalteromonas sp. P80D2 | reverse complement strand
AATGTATGGTACGCCCCGTTTTGCAAGTTAATAACTAAAAATAACGGAGATGGTTTGCGCTAATGTATTCAGAGTCTATTAGAGACTTTCATTAGTCCCAGCTCTACGATGAGATCTGCGCCAGATTGTCCTCAAAAATGAGAAAGTACTTTATCTTACTGAAATGTCCACAAGGTCTTCAATCTGGTGGTCTAACCGTTTTGTCATCATTAATTATCATATGCAAACTGACTTAAACTCTAATTTCAAAGGGCTTCTTCTTGGTCATTACAGACCAAGCTATTCTTGCTATTTTATTTGCTAAAGCAACAAGTGCGACATTAAATGGCTTTCGACATTTTAAATCTATCAACCATGTTCCAAAGAACTTTTCCGCTGTTTTATCCCGCCACATAACGGCACGAGCAGCGTGAATAAATAACTCTCTCAGTTCCTTATTCCCCCGCTTGGAAATACCTAACATTCTAGGTTTACCGCCCGTTGAGTATTGAAATGGAACTAACCCTAGCCAAGCAGCAAAATTACGTCCATTATCAAAATCCTGTGGACTACCAACTGCTGATATACAGCATGATGCAGTCATAGGTCCAACACCTGGAATTGTTTGTAATAACTTAGCTATATCGTTTTCTTTATTTAACGCTAATAACTTATCTTCTTGAGCTTTAATCCACACATTTAGTTGATTGTAATATTCATATTGAGTTGTTAGCTCTGCAATCAATAGCGGTGGCAGCACTTCATTTTGATCAGCTATCCATTGGAACAAGTTTTTCATTTGATGATGGCCTCTCGGAAAGCTAAGTCCAAATTCCAGTAGTATCGAGCCAATTCGGTTCATACAGGCGGTTCTTTCTTTAATATAGCCAGAACGAACACGTCTAATAACGGTCCCTAATTGAGCTTCTTCTGTTTTGACTGAAACAAACCTCATGTTTGGCCTTGTTGCAGCTTCTGCTATCGCATCTGCATCAATGTAATCATTCTTATGGGTCTTAACATAAGGTTTTACATATTGAGCTGGTATTAGCTTAACCTCATGTCCAAATTGTTTGCATTTCCTTGCTAGCCAGTGAGCACCGCAGCAAGCTTCCATTGCAATAACTGTTGATTCTTGGACAGATAGAAAATCGACTAACTTTGCTCTGGAGTATTTATGTCGAAATATTTCACGACCAGAATAATCGTGACCAATTAGGTGAAAGGTTGATTTACCTAAATCAATACCTATGACTTTTGCAACTGACATGATGGTTTCCTCCTGTAATAGCCAACACTATGAGTTTAGCTAATGGGTGGGGCGTACCATCTAATTAATGAGTTAG
>NZ_JAZDAR010000001.1:0-1427 GCF_036680945.1 Pseudoalteromonas sp. P80D2 | reverse complement strand
CAATGCCAGTCAGTTAAGCTGACTGGCATTTCTTTTTTTATGTGGGTACTTTGATGGCTTAGGCTTTATCGCTCTTGGGTATCGCCTATCTTCTCTTCTAGGTGGCAGTTTAAATAGTCTCAGCGTACCTAACAGATGATCCCAGTGAATTGGAATATTACCGGGGCTCATAATTGATATTGATGAGAAGTATTGAATAACTGCCATCGAGCAGCTTGAGAAACTGAGTTGGTTAGGCCATATTCCTTCAGCTTTTGCTGCTAGGGTCATCAACCTTCGAATTAAATTGTATGCGAGGAGGATCCCCCATAGCTCCTGTCTGACCATATCAGGGCGCTTACTCCGAAGGTGGTATGTGCTATCTAGCATTGTTTGCTTTATTTCTCGATACCCTAATTCTATTTCCCAGCGATGGCTGTATAAATCAACTATTTCGCTACTTGGAAAACGAAGTCTATCTACCATCGAGGTTAGTATTCGGTAATTTTTACCTTTTATGGTTTTACTAACCAGTCTTGCTTTAATAACTTCGGGAACATCGGGGAAATTCTTTTGCGCATGCTTAGTGGTTTTGAGCTCAATTATCAGGTCATTGTTACCAACCTTAGAAACGACTTCGTATTGTAAATCAGGTCTTGCAGGTATTAGCCAATGCCTTTCTTCTCCAGTGCTGTGCCATCGATTTAACAAGCCCAGTGAATAGTACCCTTTATCAAACATGGTCAACGAGTGGTTAGGTGTACGCTCAATCAGTCGTTCAGCAAGCTTCATTTCATTCGTCTTATAGTTATCAAACTCACTGCTTATCAGTTGGTGGCTGGTGAGTTCCATATGACAAACCATGCGAATTTGTGGGAATCCTGTATCACCATATTGGTTGCTAGCCGATGAGAATGCTTCACGATTCTCATCTGAATCGGCCGTACGCCAAACAACGCCATCAACCGCTAATAAATTTAACCCAGCCCACGTGTCAAACTGTTCTGTATGGTACATATTATCAGCAGCTTTATTAAAGACTTGCTTAACGGGGTCATCACCTAATCGCTGGCGAGCTTGAACCATGGCACTCGGGGCGACTAACTGATTTTTGCCAGGCAGCATAATGTCTAGTTTATTCGCAATATTCCAGACAGACTCTTTACGAAATAATGCCATGCCAATAACAGACCAAAGCACAGCTTCTAAAGGCAACCTGCGCTTTCTAACTGTGGCTACTCCTGCTTGTTGAAAGCCTTGTTCAATCAGGTCAGAAGATAAAATTTCAGATAATTTTTCAAACGTGTGGTAACGAGTGCTTTCTTCGAAAGCAGAATGAAGAGCTTGTTCTATATTCACAAAAAAATCCGTAGTTAGTTGCCTAACTACGGATTGTGCATGATCATTCTGATCGGTCAACTGATCAACTTCTTAACTGATCAGCATTA